>CAWUNB010000189.1:0-4568 GCA_963923745.1 uncultured Thiotrichales bacterium | reverse complement strand
CAGGGTGGTTCCCCCCCGCACCCAGGAGGGTGCGGGCCAGTCGGCAGGTATAAAGGGAGGTTGGAGGAACAAGACCAATATCCGTGGAGTGAAAGCTACAGACTTTCTAAACGGATCCGCACCACAGGAGCAGTGATAGCGGGCAGGGCTTCAATGGCCTTAATGGCTCGTTCCATATTGGCCTCCTGAACCCGCTGCGTGAGAAGAATTACTGGAACGTGACTAGTGTCTCCGCCCCGTTGTTTCTGCAGCACGGCTTCGATGCTGATACCGGAGTCTCCCAGAATACGAGTTACCTCCGCCAACACCCCTGGGCGATCCTCCGCCTGGAGACGTAGGTAGTAGGCAGTCTCGGCCCCTCCGATGGGAAGAATGGGAAGGTTAGCCAGGGCACTGGGCTGGAAAGCGAGGTGAGGTACCCGATTCTCTGGATCTGCCGTCAGTGCTCGCACCACATCCACAATGTCAGCCACTACTGCTGAACCAGTAGGTTCAGCGCCAGCGCCAGCACCGTAGTAAAGGGTTTGACCTACTGCATCCCCCTGTACCAACACGGCGTTCATCACACCGTCCACATTGGCAATCAGCCGACGATAGGGAATCAACGTAGGATGGACCCGTAACTCAATGCCTTCCGCTGCCCGGCGTGCTAACCCTAGCAACTTGATGCGATAACCTAGTTGTTCAGCGAAGGCAACATCTTGGGCGGTAATACCGCTAATGCCTTCGGTGTAAACCCGCTCGAACTGCAGGGGAATACCAAAGGCAATGGCAGCCAGGATGGTGAGTTTGTGGGCGGCATCGATGCCTTCCACGTCAAAGGTGGGATCTGCTTCGGCATAACCCAAGGCTTGGGCTTCTGCCAACACATCGGCAAAGGAACGACCCTTGTCCCGCATCTCAGTGAGAATGAAGTTGCTGGTGCCGTTGATAATGCCTGCCAACCATTGGATGCGATTACCGGCTAAACCTTCCCGGATGGCCTTGATGACAGGAATACCCCCTGCCACCGCTGCTTCAAAACCCACCATGACCCCCCGCTGTTCAGCGGCAGCGAATATCTCGTTGCCGTGGCGAGCAATGAGGGCTTTATTGGCAGTTACGACGTGTTTACCCTGACGAATAGCCGCCATGACCAGATCTTTGGCCAGGGTGGTTCCACCGATAAGCTCTACAACGATCTGGATGGCGGGATTTTCCACCACCTCAAAGGGATTTTCCGTGAGGGCGATGCCCTCGGTGGAGCAAATGCGGGGCCGTGACAAATCCCGCACGGCGGCGTGAGTGACTTGGATAGGACGACCTGCCCGTCGGCTGATTTCATCCGCATTCCGGGTCAATACGCTGACGGTGCCACCACCCACCGTACCTAAACCGAGGATACCTACCTTGACAGAATTCAACGTGCTCTCCTTACTGACTCATTACTAATAGGGGACAAAGACATCAACTTTCAAACTTTTTTGGAATAACCAGGGCGTATCACACCCTCTTCCGCATCATTAGGCATCACGGCGTAACATGTCCCGAATGCCCCGCACTGCTTGCCGAGACCGGTGTTCGTTTTCAATTAAGCTGAAGCGAACATGATCATCCCCATACTCACCAAAACCAATGCCAGGGGAAACGGCAACCTTAGCTTCTTCCAATAGTTTTTTAGCAAACTCCAAAGATCCCATTGCCCGGTATTGGGGCGGAATAGGCGCCCACACAAACATACTGGCTTTGGGAGGTTCCACTGCCCAACCAGCGGCATTAAGACCTTCCAGCAGTACATCCCGCCGATCTTGATAGCGGGCACGAATCTCTGCCACGCAATCTTGGGGCCCCTCCAAGGCAGTAATGGCCGCCACCTGGAGCGGGGTAAAAGTGCCGTAGTCCAGGTAGGACTTCATCCGGGCCAATGCGGCCACTAACGAGGGATTACCCACCATGAAACCTATCCGCCAGCCCGGCATGTTATAGCTTTTGGATAGGGTGAAAAATTCCACCGCTAAATCTTTAGCACCGGGTACCTGAAGGATTGAAGGGGCAACGTAGCCGTCAAACACAATGTCAGCGTAGGCGATATCGTGAATCACCCAAATCTGATGCTCTCGAGCGATGGCCACTACTTTATGAAAGAAATCTAATTCCACACATTGAGTAGTTGGATTCGCCGGAAAATTTAGTACTAGCATCTTAGGTTTGGGCCAAGAATTGCGAATGGCTTTTTCCAACTCAGCAAAAAAATCTACCCCCGGCACCAAAGGAACATGGCGGATGTCAGCGCCAGCAATGACAAAGCCATAGGGATGAATAGGATAGGAAGGGTTAGGCACCAGCACTGCGTCCCCCGGACCAACGGTGGCTAAGGCTAAGTGAGCCAAGCCCTCCTTGGATCCAATGGTAACGATGGCCTCTTTATCCGGATCCAATTCCACGCCAAAACGCCGCCGGTACCATTCACAAATGGCGCGTCGTAAGCGAGGAATACCCTTGGACATGGAGTAGCGGTGGGTATCCCCTCGCCGGGCGGTCTCTATCATTTTCTCGACGATGTGGGAAGGCGTAGCGCGGTCAGGATTGCCCATACCTAGATCAACAATGTCCTCGCCTCGGGCTCGGGCCTTGGCTTTGAGTTCGTTGACGATGTTGAAGACGTAGGGGGGGAGGCGCTTAATGCGTGGAAAGTCTTCTATCAAGGCGGCAGGTCCAAATAGGCGGGAAACGGGGTGTCTCTAGGACACGCAAGTGGCTAAAGTTAAAGAGCGACCGGGAGACTGTCAATTCCGCCGTGTTAACAACGACTCCTGTTGGCAGAGCCATCGGTTATTGTTGCGGCGCAACAAGATTTTTTGGGGAGCTGACTTGCTTTCCCGATGGGGTCCGTTTATTTTCCTCGGCCATCAGTCGGTTGAGACTCGACCAATTTTCCACCAATCCCCCCTGTCTGCACCATGAGGTTCCCGTGGATCCTATACCTGCTATAACTTATTCATCTATTCCTTTTAGAAGTATTGAAACAAAGCTGAATATTTTGTTTGTTACTGTCGTTACTGTGGTACTCAGTATAACGGGTGCGATTAATTATTTCTCTACTAAAGCATCAATCAGGAATAATATCGATAAAGAAAATATAGAGTTACAAGCCCGTTTACAAACTAGCATTTCTCGATCGTTGTGGGATTTGCAAACTGATAGTATTGCTGGTTTGCTGCAAGCAGAAATGGTGGATGAACATTTGTTAGGAGTAATAGTCACAGTACAGGAACAACTAATAGCTGGTTTTAGTCGTCAGGGAAATGATACTCCTCAGGCTGTTCATGATAAAAAGTTACCAACCGGCCTGATAACAAATTTTGACCTTCTTTATCGTGTCGATGAAAAAAATAATGTCGTTGGTAAAGTGACTTTAGTACGTCCAGCAGAACGTCTTGCTGAAGAATCTAGTGTCGTGTTATGGAAAGCTTTTACGGGAATTATTATTACTGATCTGATTTTGATTTTCAGTTTATCCATGGGACTGCGATTGCTGGTATTGCGTCCTCTTAATCAAGTACAAAATGCACTGGATCGTATTGCCCAAGGCGAAGCCGATCTCACAGTAAAATTAGATGATCAACGGCATGACGAGTTAGGTGCTATTGCTATTGCATTTAATACTTTCACTGCCGGTTTGCGAGATATTGTTTCTAAAATACAAGCGGATGCTATTCATTTGGCAACCACTGCTCGCCAAACCCATCAAGTAGCAGCACAAATTCACCAAGCACACCAGCAAGAAAAAACTGAGACAGCACAGGTGGCCAGTGCGGTCAGTGATTTAGTTCGTCAGATCGAAACTATTGCTGATCACGCAAAAACAGCAGTAAAGATTGCTAAAACAGCAGACGAAGAAGCCCATACAGGACAGAACGTTGTCAATAATGGTATTGAGGTAATGAATACCTTACGACGAGAAATTGAACAAAGTACTCAAGTAGTTGAATCCCTAGCCGCTGATGCTGAACAGATTGGTCGTGTCGTGGTCGTCATACAAGGTATTACCCAGCAAACCAACCTATTAGCCCTCAATGCTGCAATTGAAGCCGCCCGTGCAGGGGATAATGGTCGCGGTTTTGCAGTAGTGGCCGATGAGGTACGTAAATTGGCCACCCGTACCCAAGCCTCTACCGAAGATATTCAACAAATGGTACAACGTCTGCAGGGTAGCGTTCGTCAAGTTGTCGTGGCGATGCAAAATAACCAAACTCAAGTGGAATCTGCAGTAGTCAGCACTAACCAAGCAGGAACAGGAATGAGTGAAGTCAGCCGTTCCATTCAACAAATTGTGGATATTAGCCACAATATTGCATCTGCTTCAGCTAACCAAAACAACGCAGTTAGCGGTATTGATGGCAGTATGCGGGTGGTAAATCAATTAATGAAAGAAACCGGGGAAGGAGCATCCCAAAGCCTTCAGGTTAGCCAGCAACTCACTCACCTGGCCAGTGCGATGAAAACACGAGTAGAACGGTTTAAGGTTTAGCGCTGAGCATTAACGGGGCGTCTGCTGTCTCTTATACACATCTGACGCTGCCGACGAT
>CAWUNB010000188.1:0-4578 GCA_963923745.1 uncultured Thiotrichales bacterium | reverse complement strand
AGGTAAAAACCTAAAGCAGCGGCCCCCCGCCCCAGGGTATGGGCTAGACCCAGGGCATCCTGCACTGTGGGTTGGATTTCATCCACTACCACCGCGACTCGCTCGCGGATGGTCCAGAGGCTGCTCACTGCAAGAAGGGCCATAGCCGCCATTACCACCAGCAGCGAGCCGAAACTCAGCCCTAATTTGCCTCGAATAGACAGAGTTAATGCCATTGGTATTCCTCCTCCCCCGGCGTTTTATGTCTTATTGTGTGTTGCTAGAAGCCGATTCTACCTGTCCACTCTCAAAAATAAATCGTCTCAGGAATTTTAGGTATTAGTTAGAGTTAAATAGTAAAGAGTTATTAGTAACTAGTTATTTACTAATAAATCTCTTTACCAGTTAGTATTCTTAAATTAACTAACTTAAATTAAAGAATTGCTAAAAAGGAAGGGCGTATTACGGGGAGTTCCCCCTCTCCTCGATCCTTCCCCACAAGGGGGAAGGGACTGTAAAACCCATTAATGGGGAATGTCGAAACTATATTAGGGGATAATTAGACATAGGGAATAATTAAACCACTGAGGGTAAATCGGTGAGAGACAACGATCCCCCAATGACAAGAAGACCCAAAAATTGGCTGGACTGAGTATACTTCACCGCTCCCGCTACCCCCCTCCCCGCCCGTGACCCGTCCATCCCTCAGTGTGGTGCGGTTGCTTCGCCCCCGCTCCCTGCTTCAACTAACGCTCTTGGGTTTTGCCCTGGTGGCCTTACCCCTCATCGCCGGGTTGGTATACACCGCCCTGTATTTGCAAAGCCTTTCCAGTCACAGCCAACAGGCGGTATTCCGTGCTGTTAGCGCTACCCGAGGCAGTTCCTCCCTTGTGGAGCTGGCTGTGGATATGGAACGGGTGGTTCGCCAGTACCAAGTTGTGGGAGATCGCTCACTGTTAGAGGTCTACCAACGATCCCACGATGACTTCGTTACCACCACTGCCCGCATTGACAAACTTCCCCTAGACGAAGAACAGCGAGAGCGGTTGGAACATTTACAGGCAGTGGAAACTCGGGTGCATGACCGACTCATTCCTGGTGTTCCTGAAGAAAAAGCATTACGGGAAGCGGTCATAGATCTACTGGATATCTCCGATTTGGGGCGGGCTTTATTGGATGACAGCCGTATTCTGGTGGGACGAGAAGTGCAAATTATGGAGGCAGATGCAGCCCGGGCCAGGGATTTTCTCTACTGGCAAGCGGCGGCATTGGGACCAGCTACGTTGATTTTTGCGGCATTATTCATCGTCTTGATCAATCGTCCTATCAGCTACGTGGAAGAAGCCCTGCGTCGGTTGGGGGATGGGCAATTTGCCTTGCCAATTCAAGTCAAGGGTCCACGGGACTTGGAAGAACTGGGAGAACGATTGGATTGGTTACGGCGTCGCTTAGTAGAACTAGAAGAAGAGAAAACTAAATTTCTCCACCAAGTCTCCCACGAGCTAAAAACTCCCCTGGCGGCATTACGGGAGGGCACTGATCTCCTGGCAGAAGGGGTAGTCGGCCCCTTGAGCGAGGCTCAGCAGGAGATAGCTGATATTCTCAAGGGGAATGCTGCCAGTTTGCAGCGGCTGATTGGCGATTTATTGGATTTCAGCATGGCCCGCTCAGAGCACACGTCCCTCCTGGCTGCACCGGTGCGGCTAGATGTGTTGGTTCGAGAGGTGATGGCGGATCACCGGCCACCAGCTATTGCCAAAGGCTTAGTACTACGGTCCGAGTTATCCCGAGTCACTTTACGGGGAGATGCCCGTAAACTACGCACCGTGGTGGATAACCTACTATCCAACGCCGTCAAATTTTCCCCCAGCGGCGGTACCCTGGTGGTACGGTTGGAACGTGTGGAGGAAAACGCCATGCTGGAAGTGGAAGATGATGGGCCAGGTATCAGCGAAGAGGAGCGGGAAAAGGTGTTCGAAGCGTTTTACCAGGGGCGTCATGCTGGTGGAGGACATCTCAAAGGGACAGGGATTGGTCTATCCATCGCCCGGGAGTATGTTTTAGCCCACGGTGGGCACATTGCTGCTTTACAACCTCGGGAGCAAGCTGGAGGGCGACTCCGGGTTACGTTACCCCTCAATCCCAGTAGTTCGAGGGCAGTGACGTGAGAAGACCACTGATTTCCCACTGGGCCCTATTGGGAGAAAGCGCAGTGTTAGCCGGTGTATTGGCTGTCAGCGGCTGTGCGGCTTCCTGTCCTTCGCCCACTCAAGAAATGCCTTCTCCTGCTGTCCCTACGTCCATCAGTGAAACGTTTATCTCTCCGGCTGGTGAGACCAAGCGTCCCGAGCTACCCAGCAATCCTCCCTTCATAGAACGGTTCTCCCGGTTGGAGCGAGAGCTAACTGCCGCCAAGGAACGGGAATCCCGGGCGACGGAACGAGCTCGAGTTGCTCGGCTCCAGGAAGATCAGGCCAGGGAGCAACTTCGGGATCAAACGCGGCAGCTACGGCTATTGCGGAGTGAACTGGAGGAAGCCCGGCATGGCCGGGATACTGCCCAGGAAGAAGTAGCAGAACTTCGCCGCAAATTACGGGCCCTTACGTCTATTGAGCGATCCATCGATCAGCGCCGGGAACGATAGTGCCTTTGGCGTAGACCACATTGCTACCGAACAACAGCGCTGGCTCAAGTTTTTCAAAGAAGGGGAAGAAATGGTCAGTTACCTGATCGGATGAATACCAAAGAAATGAGGAAAGCTGAACGACTTAAATTATTTTTACCGAAAAACCCAAATTAATTTGGAGGCACCCTGATATTCACCGGTATCCCCGCTTCCCTTGGAACTAACCCATGCCCCAGGCCATTACTTACTACCTACAAGACTACACCCTACCTCCCTATCTGGTGGAGCAGGTAGAGTTATTTTTCGAGCTGGACGATGCCTTAACGATAGTCCGTGCCAAATCGGTCCTGCGTCGTCGTCCCGGTGGAACAGCGGTGCCTTTGGTGTTAGATGGTCAGATGTTGGTAATTCGCCAATTACGCCTGGACGGTCGTCCGTTAGCCCCCCACGAGTACCAACAGAACGAAGAAAGTCTGACCCTTCATCAGGTTCCTGAAGCATTTACCCTCGAAGTAGAAACAGCTATTCAGCCAGTGGCCAATACCGCCCTGGAAGGGCTCTACGCTTCCAGCGGCAATCTGTGTACCCAATGCGAAGCGGAAGGTTTTCGCCGAATTACCTATTACCCCGATCGACCTGATGTCATGGCCCGTTTTACCACCACCCTAACGGGGGACAAGATTCGTTACCCGGTACTTCTTTCCAACGGTAATTTGGAAGCCAGTGGCGACTTGGCTGATGGTCGCCACTGGGCCCGTTGGGTAGATCCCTTTCCTAAACCCTGCTACCTATTCGCTCTGGTCGCCGGAGATCTAACCCGTATTGCGGATCGCTACACCACCCAATCGGGGCGGGAAGTGGATCTCCATCTATACGTACAGCATCGCAATGCCCACCAATGCGATCACGCCATGACATCTTTGAAAAAGGCGATGGCTTGGGATGAACAAGTTTATGGCAGGGAATACGATCTGGCGGTCTACCAAATTGTGGCAGTAGACGATTTCAATATGGGAGCCATGGAGAATAAAGGCTTAAATATTTTCAATTCCCGCTATGTATTAGCTCGGCCAGAAACAGCTACTGATGACGATTTTGAAGCCATTGAAGGCGTTATTGCCCATGAATATTTTCACAATTGGTCGGGTAACCGGGTAACTTGCCGCGATTGGTTTCAATTGTCTCTCAAGGAAGGTTTTACCGTATTCCGGGATCAGGAATTCACAGCGGATATGACTTCCCGGGCGGTTAAACGGATTCGCGACGTCCAACGACTGCGAACGGCTCAATTTCGCGAAGACAGCGGTCCCCTCGCCCACCCGGTACGTCCCACTTCCTATCAGGAAATCAATAATTTTTACACGGTGACGGTTTACGAAAAAGGTGCCGAGGTGGTACGGATGATCCACCGATTGCTGGGAGCAACCGCTTTTCGTCAGGGTACCGATTGCTATTTTACCCGCCATGATGGCCAGGCCGTGACCACCGATGACTTTGTTCAAGCCATGGAAGACACCACCGGTGTCGATCTGGGGCAATTCCGCCGCTGGTATAGCCAAGCTGGAACCCCTCAAGTGACTGGCCAGGGGCAATACGACGGAGTGGGCAACCGCTATATCCTGACCCTCCAGCAATCTTGTTCACCCACTCCCAATCAAGCCACCAAAAAGCCTTTTCATATCCCCTTAGCCATGGGATTGGTGGGGCCCGATGGGCAGGATCTCCCCCTCCGTTTAGCCGGGGAATCTGGGCCGGTGGGGACTTCTCGGGTTCTGGAACTACGGACGACGCAGGAGACCTTCGTTTTTGAAGGAATCACTGCCCCGCCTATCCCCTCTTTGCTACGGGGCTTCTCTGCCCCAGTCAAGCTGGTGATGGATTATCCGGATGATGCCCTCGCCTTCCTTATGGCCCACGACTCGGATCTGTTCCTGTCTCTTATACACATCTCCGAGCCCACGAGACCAGAGAGG
>CAWUNB010000187.1:0-4605 GCA_963923745.1 uncultured Thiotrichales bacterium | reverse complement strand
GATACAAAAATCCAGATTGAACATGGCGGAGCAATGCAGCAAACCAACCCACAGCCTTAGCGCTACCATTCACTGCCAAACCATCGATAAGGAGCACATCCCCAATCTGCCAAAACAGTCGCCCTAGCCCCCTCGAACCACCGGCTAAAAACACCTCATTGAAGCGATCGAATCCATATTTTTGTTCAAGAACTCGGTACACCCCTCCGAAACGCTCTCTCAATTGACCCGGTAGCTCAGGACGAACCAAATACAACCACCATGCAGTTCCTACTCCCAGCAACGCCACCCAAATCACCGGACCAGTCAATGCGTGAGTAACGAAAGCCAGCGGAGCGTGCCAATCAAAGAAAGACCACGGGCCGTGACCGTGATGGTGGCTTGCTTCCCCCAAATGGTCTGGTTGAACAAAAACAGCCCCCTCCAACAGACCAGAACCACTAAGGACCATGGGCCCTACGAAGAAAAACCCAGCGAGTAAAGAAGGAACCGCCAAGGCAACCAGGGGACCTGTTATTACCCAAGGCGTCTCATGCAAATGATCCCGAGTGTGATGATCCATTCGCTCTTTCCCATGGAACACCAAGAAAAACATACGGAAACTATAAAGGGCCGTTATAAAAACCCCCAACAATAAAGCTAAATAAGCTATCGAGGCACCAGGAAGAGACGAAGCTTCCACTGCAGCAATGATGGCATCTTTGGAAAAAAAGCCAGAAAAACCAGGAAAGCCAATCAAAGCCAGTGAGCCTACTAAACTCGTGATATAGGTAATAGGCATGTACTTACGTAGCCCTCCCATATAACGAATGTCCTGCTGGTGGTGCATAGCCACAATGACTGAACCTGCTCCCAAGAATAGCAATGCTTTGAAAAAGGCATGAGTCATTAAATGAAAGATAGCAGCGCTATAAGCCGACGCTCCCAATGCTGCAGTCATATAACCCAATTGAGAGAGGGTAGAATAAGCGACCACTCGCTTGATGTCGTTCTGCACCAACCCCAGCAAGCCCATAAAAAAGGCCGTAGTAGTACCGATGGCTAAAACAAAACTCAGAGCCACATTAGAATGCTCGAACAACGGCGACATCCGCGCCACCATAAATATGCCGGCAGTGACCATCGTTGCAGCGTGAATCAAGGCAGATATAGGGGTAGGGCCTTCCATGGAATCCGGTAACCAAACATGCAGAGGAACTTGCGCGGATTTACCCATAGCTCCAATGAATAATAATATACAAATGACTGTAATCAGGGACCAATCACAACCAGGCCATATCACTACCGTACGATCCACTAGTTGGGGTACTTTGCTAAACACTGTTCCGTAATCTAACGTTCCAAAATACATTAGGACCGCTGCAATACCCAATAGGAAACCAAAATCACCTACCCGATTTACCAAAAAAGCCTTTAAATTAGCATAAATGGCTGTTTCTCGTTGAAACCAAAATCCAATGAGCAAATAAGAAACCAATCCAACTGCTTCCCAGCCAAAAAATAACTGAAGGAAATTGTTAGACATTACTAGCACCAACATGGAAAAAGTAAATAACGATATGTAACTGAAAAAACGAGTATAACCCGGATCATCGTGCATATAACCGATGGTATAGATATGCACCATCAAAGACACGAAAGTAACCACGACCATCATTATCGCGGTCAAGCTATCCACCAGAAAACCTATCTGCAGATGCAATCCACCCGATACCAACCAGGTATAGACGGGCTCATTAAAAGAAGGCGTCTGATCCACCACCACTTGCTTAAAAGTCCACAGTGATAGCAGAAACGACACACCCACCCCAGAGATGGTAGCTTGGTGGGCAGCTGTTCGACCTATCTTCTGGCCGAAGAAGCCGGCGACGATAGCCCCTAGGAGCGGGGCCAACACGATAGCGAGGTATAGGATGCGCATATTGACCGGATTATCCGTTCAGTGAGTCCAGGTCATCGACGTTAATGGTGCGCCGATTACGAAACAGCACAACCAATATCGCCAACCCAATGGCAGACTCCGCCGCTGCCACCGTCAAAATGAAAAAGACAAAAACTTGCCCTGCGCTATTCTCCAAAAAACGGGAAAACGCCACGAAGTTCATATTAACGGCCAGTAACATCAACTCAATACACATCAACAAAATCAAAACATTTTTGCGATTGATGAAGATACCAGCTGCGCTAATACAAAACAGCAAACCGCCTAAAACAAGAAAGTGGGATAGAGAAATCATAATGGTTTGCGCTCCGCAGGCATTTTCACCAAACGTAGCCGATCCTTACGCTGCACTGAAACCTGTAGGGAGGCATCCTGATATTTCGTCTCCGACCGCCGCCGCAACGTCAATGCAATTGCCGCAACTATAGCCACCAACAAAACCACTGCTGCTAACTCAAAGGGATACACATAGTCTGTGTAAAGCACCATTCCCAATTCTCGAGTATTGCTATAGTCAGCACTGTGGGCAATGGGAGCGGCAAACTTTTCTAACCCAAAAACACGGGATCCCAATACCAAAAACATTTCTAACGCAATGAGCACCGCCACCAAAACACCTAATGGCAGATGTTTAACAAAACCCTCCTGCAGTGGGACGACATTCACATCTATCATCATCACCACAAAAAGAAACAACACCATTACTGCACCAACGTAAACAATCACCAAGGTGATGGCCAAAAATTCTGCCTCCAGCAAAATCCATAGCCCCGCGCTGGTGAAAAAGGCTAACACCAAAAACAACGCCGCTCGGATCGGATTACGCACCGTTACCACCGAAGTGGCTGCACCTAATAGAACGGCTGATAAGAAATAGAATATGAACGATTCCATAGGCTCAGTGTTGCAATAAAGGCGCAAAGGGAGAGAAAACCAACCCGTCCCAACAATCAACGATAGGGCGCATCGCTAGCTCGATCTGCCGCAATACGCGCCTCATATTGATCCCCATTGGCTAATAACATGGCTTTCGTCATTATCTGCTCACCCCGCCGCTCAAAGTAATATTCAAAGGCAGGCGTTTCCACAATGGAATCGACAGGGCAAGACTCTTCGCAAAACCCGCAGTAAATACACTTAAACAAGTCAATCTCATAGCGAGTAGTACGACGAGATCCATCATCCCTAACCTCAGATTCTATCGTGATAGCCGAAGCAGGGCAGGTCGCTTCGCAAAGCTTGCAAGCGATGCAACGCTCTTCTCCATTCGGGTAACGACGCAGGGCGTGGAGTCCACGAAAACGGGGAGACAACGGGGTACGAGACTCCGGATACTGCACCGTTATCTTACGAACAAACAAATGACGCCCCGTAACCATCAATCCCTGAAACAACTCAATCAATAAAAGACTTTTAAGGTAATTAGCGATCTTGTTGGCCATGTTAGGCATGCCTCACCGGACATTCCACCAAGCGGTATCCGTTACCATCATTGCCCCTATCACCAAAAGCCACACGATAGTAATAGGGATGAAAACTTTCCACCCTAAACGCATGATTTGATCATAGCGATAACGAGGAAAGGTGGCACGGAACCAAAGGTACAACAATAAAAAGAAGGCTACCTTTAACAACAACCAGAAAATGCTCGGTTCACCCACAACCGGCAATCCCTCAAAAGGTGATAACCATCCCCCCAAAAACATCAGCGCCGCGATGGTCGAGCCCAGAATCATATTGGCATACTCAGCCAAGAAAAATACCGCAAACGCCATCCCGGAATACTCAACATGGAATCCAGCAACAATCTCCGATTCCCCTTCGGCAACGTCAAAGGGGGCACGGTTAGTCTCAGCCACCACAGAAACAAAATAGATAATAAACAGCGGTAACATGGGTAAGAAGAACCAATTCCACACCCCTCCTCGCTGCGCATTAACGATTTCAGTTAAATTCAAACTATTGGCACCAATAACAACACCCACCAAGGCAAATCCCATTGCGATCTCATAGGCAACCATTTGTGCCGCCGATCGCACCGCACCAAGAAATGCATACTTAGAATTAGAAGCCCAACCCGCTAAGATAACACCATAAACTCCAGTGGAGGTAATGGACAAAACGTAAAGCAGGCCAGCATTTAAATTAGATAACACCAAAGAATCATTGAAAGGGATAACAGCCCAAGCAGCTAACGCCATCGCAATAGTCAATACTGGCGCAAGCAAAAACAAAAATTTATTAGCTCCTGCTGGAATAATAATCTCCTTAAACATTAACTTCACCGCATCAGCAATGGGTTGCAACCAACCCCGTGGACCAACCCGATTGGGTCCGATCCGGATCTGCATATAACCGATAATTTTGCGCTCAGCAAAGGTCAAGTAGGCCACAGAAATCATCAGGGGCGCGGTTACCGCGACTACCTTGATGAGGGTCCACACCACTAGGATTAGTTCAGACATTCCCCTGGTCCCCTAACCGTCAACCGTTCCTGCCTACCGCCGCTAACTGCACGGGCCCGATGGCAACCCCCAAACTAGCCGTTTCTGCCAATCCGGCCAACACAACAGCACACCCCTCGGCAACACCTGTATCAGCCACTAACGGCAATAACTGTCTCTTATACACATCTGACGCTGCCGACGATACTCCTTGTGTAG
>CAWUNB010000186.1:0-4610 GCA_963923745.1 uncultured Thiotrichales bacterium | reverse complement strand
GTACGTACCTGGATTATTTGCATTATTTTCGCTACTTATGTTGGATTTGGGAACACCTTCCAAAGTTTTAGCAGGCTTTTCATCTGATGGCATGTTTTTAGCGTTAAGTATTTTAGGGTTAGGCGCTATTATCGTTACGTCAGGTTTAAGTTATCGTTTTCTTTTATGGTTGCTGTTACATTTGCCTAATCGCGCATTATGGCAAGATCTTGGTTTATTGTCAGTGGGTTTTCTACTAAGCCCAGTAGTCCCTTCTATTAATGGGCGGGTGGCGTTAGCAACACCCCTAATGAAAGATATGGCCGAATTGTTAGGATTGTCTCCAGGAGGGCGGGGAGCAACTCGGTTAGCAGTAACTACTTTTGTGGGAGCTTCTTTACTTTCTGCGGTATTTCTGACTAGTAAATCGGTCAATCTTGTTATCTATGGGATGTTGTCTTCTCAAGATCAAGATCGTTTACACTGGCTCGGATGGCTAAATGGTTCTCTGGTTATAGCTCTTGTATTAATAATACTCCATTTAATTAGTTGTACCTTCTTCCTGCGCCAGGATGGGCGTAAGCCTGTTTCTAAAACACAATTGACTGCCCAGCTTGCTTTGCTAGGACCACTACGGAATGAAGAGTGGGCTGCCATGTTGGGCATGATCATTTTTAGCATTGGTGTTGCTACAACCTCCTTACATCGTATTCCTTCCCCTTGGTTAGCATTGGCTATTCTCTATACGCTATTGTCTTTGGGATTTATTAGTAAGAAGGACTTAAGAGAAAAAGTAGATTGGCCTTTTTTACTTTACCTGGGCGGCTTGGTTGGAATTACCAATGGTATAAAAACTGTCGGATTAGATCGTTTGTTAGAAGTTCAGTTAGTTATGCTGGGTAGTTTTATGCGGAGTAATTTAGAATTATTCTTCTTAGGTCTATTTGGATTGTTATTTGTAATACGGTTAGCTGTACCAATTAGTGCCACCATTGCCATTACCGCGACGGTGTTTGTACCCTTGTCTCAGTCCTATGGTATAAATCCTTGGGTTATGGGAATGGCAATTCTTGTTTTAGGCGAAATGTGGTTTTTCCCCTACCAATGTTCTTATTATTTGCAATTTAGGGAATTAACCGGACGTTCCGGCTATTATAATGAATCCACTTTTTTATGGCTCAATGCGTTAGGTAATTTGACTAAGTTATTAGCGCTTTATCTATCGCTACCCTGGTGGCGATGGTTAGGTTTGCTATAGCTAAAAAAACCAAGGAGCGTCACAGTGAAACGACGATTAACGCAATGGTTGAGTGGTTTATTTATTTTCCTAACCTTGAGCTTGGTAATAGTTCACAATGCGGCCACACCGCGAATTTTAGTATTACATAGCTATGGTCCAGATTATTCGTGGACCAGGGATGTTGATGTAGGTTTACGCCGTGTCCTTCCTCGAGAAGGAAGTGTATTACTGCGTTGGCACTATATGGACCTAAAGCGTCATCCCTGGCCGGAAGCTAAAGTTAGTGCTGGTGTTCATGCTAGAGAAGTCATTGACAGTTGGCGACCTGATATTATCTTAGCTGTGGATGATGACGCCCAAGAATATGCAGCAAAATATTATGTTGATAACCCAAAACGTACGATTATTTTTGCAGGTACTAATGGTAGTGTTACCCCCTATGGATATGATGAGGCGACTAACGTCACTGGTATCTTTGAGCGCTTGCCATTACAAGCATTGAAAGATACTTTGCTTCACGCCGGTTTTAAAAAAGCTAAAAACACCCCGCTCCGTTTATTAGAAATAAGCGATGACTCTCCTACTGTACATCGTGATGAAGAGTTTATTAGAGCCTATAATTGGGAGCCGGTACGATTTTTAGGTTCTCGACTGGTAGATACCTTCGATGATTGGAAAAAGGTAGTATTGGAAGCACAAAATAAGGCTGATGTATTACTTACTACCAATTACCGAGCACTGGCTCGATCTCGCCAAGATTCTTCCTTGGTCCCTCCCAAAGAAGTGGTGGCGTGGACGATGAGTAATAGCACTTTGCCTATGGTTGGGTGTAATGGTTTTTTTGTGGAGGATGGGGGAATGTTGGCTATTGCCACCTCTCCATTTGAGCAAGGTGAAGTTGCCGCTACGATGGCGATGAAGTTGATTGTCAAAAAAGTAGCCCCTAGGACCATTCCTGTTGCCAGCACCAAACAGTTTTTAGTCTATATGCGCCCTAAGCAGCTTACCTCTCACCGCCTGTCCCTTCCTCCCCTCTATGAGGCCTTTGCTCGGGCTACTCACAATTACTTCATTGAACCCTAGGATTGCCGAGTGAGCAGGGCTTCATCCCTAACTCCGAAGGGGACGGGTCTGACGGCAAAGCGAGTACAATGGCCCGCTATCTCTCTCTTTGGCTTGTCTATCTCCGATGTTTAGTCGATTTTTCCGTGATGTGATATTGCGCCTATTGTTAGGCACTCTGCTCGGTCTGTTGGTGATGGGTGTTGTCTATGCCCTGATGCTAGATGAACAGGTGCGTAAGCAATTTGAGGGTAAACGCTGGGAATTGCCCGCCAGGGTGTACGCACGCCCCCTAGAGATCTACCCAGGTTTGGAGCTAAAGCCAGCTCAACTACAAAATGAGCTCCATAGCCTAGGTTATCGCTCAGTAAAAGAGCCCAAAGATCCAGGGACTTATGCTGTACTGGGAAATGAAGTGCGGCTAGTCAGTCGTAACTTCGTGTTTTGGGATGGCGAGGAAGCTTCGCGGGGGGTACGGGTTGTTTTTGCCAGTAACACAGTGCAATCAGTCCGTAATCTGGAAGACGATAAATCTTCTGGTGTAGTTCGCTTGGATCCCCAACCGATCGGCGGTATCTACCCTACTAAGGCGGAAGATCGTATTTTAGTCCGCATGGGAGAAGTGCCGCTGGCCTTAGTAGGCTTGTTGTTAGCCACTGAAGATCATCGTTTCTATGAGCACCACGGTATCGATCCTGTGGGTATTGCTCGAGCTCTAATAACCAATGTGCGTGAACGATCAGCGGTACAGGGAGGCTCCACCCTAACCCAGCAATTGGTAAAAAATTTTTATTTGAATAAAGGTCGCAGTTTAGAACGGAAAATTAAAGAGGCCATTATGGCCCTGGAGCTGGAAATCCACTATAGCAAGGGTGAGATCCTAGAAGCCTATCTTAATGAGATCTACTTAGGTCAAGACGGGGATCGGGCTATTCATGGTTTTGGGTTAGCAGCTTGGTTTTATTTTGGTCGTCCCCTGGAAGAATTGGATGTACCTAGTTTGGCTTTACTCGTAGGACTGGCTCGAGGAGCGTCCTATTATGATCCCCGTAAGCATCCACAACGCGCTTTGGAACGGCGTAATCAAGTACTGGCTAATCTAGCTGAACGCAACGATGCTCTCTCCCCAACCGACCTGCAACGCTATCAGGCCATGCCCCTTGGGGTTGTTCCCAAAGCCCGTCGAGGTTCCTCACCCTATCCCGCTTTTCTCGATTTAGTTCGGCGTCAACTGGCTCGGGACTACCGAGAAGAAGATCTGCGTTCTGAAGGATTGCAGATCTTCACTACCTTGGATCCCATGGTGCAAGAAGCGGCAGAACAAGCGCTGTCTTCTCGAGCAGGGGTACTAGAAAAACGTAAACGCCTAGGGGATGGCAAGTTAGAGGGGGCTCTGGTTGTTACCGGTCGAGATAACGGTGAAGTGCAGGCAGTGGTAGGGGGACGAGAAACCCACTTCGCTGGTTTTAACCGGGCGTTGGATGCTCAGCGTCAAGTGGGATCAGTGATGAAACCGGTGGTATACCTCACTGCTTTAGCAAGGGGGCAGGAGTACCACTTACAGAGTCCCCTGGAAGATACTCCGTTTTCTTTACGGGAAGGCGGTGGTAGAGCCTGGGAACCGAAGAATTATGATCACCGGGCCCATGGCACGGTAGCTTTACGCACCGCTTTAGCCCATTCCTATAATTTGGCAACAGTCCGTTTGGGAATGGCGCTCGGGGTTAAGGAAGTTATCGCCACAGCCAAACGATTGGGTATTGAGCGCCCTCTCGAACCCTATCCTTCCATTTTTCTTGGTGGCGTCTCTCTAACACCTTGGGAAATTACCGGTCTTTACCAAACCATTGCTGCCGGTGGTTTTCGGATGCCTCTGCGGGCCATTCGAGCGGTTCTGACTTCGAAAGGAACACCGTTACAGGGGTATCCCCTCCAAGTGGAACCGACGATCAGTCCAGCGGCAGCATTCCTAATTACTAATGCCCTCCAAGAAGTCGTTCGTTCCGGTACTGGTCGCCCACTATCGGCGAAATTACCCCCAGCTTTGCAATTGGCTGGTAAAACCGGGACTACCGATGAGCTACGGGATAGTTGGTTTGCCGGTTTTTCCGGGGATAGAGTCGCAGTAGCTTGGCTAGGGCGGGATGATAATCAGCCAGCAGGTTTGTCAGGAGCTCAGGGAGCCATGTTAGTGTGGATGGATCTCATGGCCGCTCTGCAGCCCCGCCCCCTCCAACCAGCAGTTCCTCCCGATATTGACTACGCCTGGGTAAGTCCCCGTAGCGGGCTTCGGGTGGAATCCCATTGCGAGGGTGCTGTGCGTATACCC
>CAWUNB010000185.1:0-4651 GCA_963923745.1 uncultured Thiotrichales bacterium | reverse complement strand
ACTCAAAGAAATGTTGCTTAGCGAAGGAGCGGTAGTAACTTGCGTTAACAATGGTCGTCTGGTGGTGGAACAGCTGGAGCAGCATGGTTTCCAGCAGATTGATTTGATACTAATGGATATCCAAATGCCAGAGATGGACGGCTATCAGGCTACTCGCTGTTGTCGAGAATTGGCCCCCCAATTGCCTGTGATTGGTCTGACAGCCCACGCCTTGGAAGAAGAACGGCAGCGTTGTTTAGCGGTTGGTATGGTGGAACATCTAACCAAGCCCGCTGATCTGGAAAAATTAGTGGCAGCAATACGCCACCACACTGGACGAAGCCCCAACTACCCAGGTGTTAACAAAGAAGAAGGTCGCTTAGATCATGAAGCCCTCACTCGCCGCTATGGGGACAAGCCTGGGTTATTCGGTGAGCTGGCCACGGTCATTTTAGAGGCTAATGCGTCCGTTCCCGATCAGTTGCGGGCTGCTGCCACCGCAGGTAATTGGGCTGACTTAGGCAAGTTAGCCCATAGTTTGCGGGGAATGAGCGGTTTGCTGATGGCCCATGATTTAGAAGCCCTGGCCCAACAAACGGAACGGGCTGCTCGGATCAGTGATAGTCATGCCCAAAATCTTGGGCTTACCTTGGCAGCGACTCTAGAAAATTTGCTGGCGGAAGTTGCCCGTTTGGAAGATTCCAGTCCACCCGTTGCCGACGGTTGATTATCGGGGGAGGGACTGCCCTGTGTAGAATTGAGTCAACCTAGCTTATCTGGAGATCTTGTTATGCCCAGCCAGCCCAATCGCTCCCTGGACACTTTTGCTAACCCTTCCCCGGAGCGGGATTACGCCCTCCATATCCGTATTCCTGAGTTTACTTGTCTGTGTCCTAAAACTGGCCAGCCGGATTTCGCTACCCTCCACCTGGATTATGTACCAGATCAGCTATGTGTGGAGCTGAAATCCCTGAAACTCTATGTCTGGTCATTTCGGGATGAGGGCGCGTTCCACGAGGCAGTGACTAACCGGATGCTGGACGATTTAGTGGCCGCTACCGCGCCCCGATTTATGCGATTGCGGGCTGAATTTAATGTGCGGGGCGGGATCTATACCACGGTGGTGGCCGAACATCGTGCCCCTGGTTGGCAGCCTCTATCCCCTGTTGTATTGCCTTAATTTTCCCTTGTTCGGGAGCTTCGTAACGTGACTCACCCATCATCGCCTAACCCATCAGCTAATGTGGACGCAGCGGAAGTGGCCAAATTTGAAGCCCTGGCCGCCCGCTGGTGGGATCCCCACAGTGAATTTCGTCCTCTCCATGAGATCAATCCCCTCCGGCTGGATTTCATCGACCAACGGGTCACTTTAGCTGGAAAAAACGTAGTGGATGTGGGATGTGGCGGGGGTATTTTGTCAGAAGCCATGGCTGCCCGGGGAGCCAATGTGGTGGGTATCGATATGGGCGAAGCCCCTTTGGCGGTGGCCCGTCTGCATCTACTGGAATCAGAGTTAAAAGTGGATTACCGGCGCATTGCGGCGGAAGCTTTAGCCCAACAAGTTCCGGGTTCTTTTGATGTAGTGACTTGTTTAGAAGTTTTGGAGCATGTCCCTAGCCCAGCTTCCACCATTGCCGCTTGTGCCGCTTTAGTTCGTCCCGGGGGGCATTTGTTTTTTGCCACCCTTAACCGTAATCCCAAGTCCTATTTGTTTGCCATCATTGGCGCTGAGTATGTGTTGGGTTTGCTTCCTAAGGGGACCCATGAGTACGGTAAATTTATTCGTCCTGCTGAGATGGCCGGTTGGTTGCGGGAAGCGGATCTGCGGCTGGAGGAGATTATTGGGATGTCCTACAACCCCTTTACCCGCCGTTACTCCTTAGGGCAGGACCTGGATGTGAATTACTTGGCCTATGCCCGGCGAGAGGGATAGCTTTTTGTCGCCCCTTGTGAAGGTAGTCATTCGTTGGTGGGGAGCGTTTTGCTGGTTGGCTATGGCCGGTTGGTGTTGGGGAGCGTTACCCACCCAAGTGGCCGGGATACTGGGTTTAGCCCAAAGTCCAGGGACCAGGGAAATCTACGCTATTAGCGGTGAACCGGGTGGATTGTATCGTTCCACAGACGAAGGCCTAACCTGGATCCACAGTGCCCTGGATTTACCCAACACTTGGTTCTCCTCCCTTGCCATTGCCCCGGATGGTAGCGTCTACGCTGTTTGTTCTGACGGCATCTTCCATTCTGTTGATAAGGGGCGGCAGTGGCGCCGAGTTGCTAGCGGGGATAATTTTTTCTTTTTGCTTCCCTTAGCCAACAACGTGCTACTAGCCCGTAGCTGGGAAACGGGGTTGTTGCGATCTGCCGATGGAGGAAAAACTTGGCAACGGATAGCGTTGAGTCCATCTCCAGTATTTTCCTTAGCTAAAGACACTCAGGGCGTTGTTTGGGCTGCGACTTTCGGCAACGGGGCCTACCGTTCCCGTGATGGAGGAGTGAGTTGGGAAGGGGTTGGCCCAACAGGAGGACATACCCTTTCCCTGGCAACCGAACGGGATGGCACGGTACGAGTTGGTTCTTATCGGGGAGGCGTCCAGCGGTGGCGAGAGGGGAATGGCTGGTCTGCCAGCGGATTAGGGGAGGGAATCAGTGTATCGTTACTCACGACAACTCCCTTGGGATGGGTAGCCGGTGGAGCTGGTGGTGAGCTGTATCTGGCAGACGGTGGAGGGCGGTGGAGCAAGCTGGTAGGGGCCCCCCAAAGTACCAAGGAAATCACTGGAGTGTTACCAGGAGTAAACGGGAATCTGCTGGTAGCTACCCGGCCAGAGGGATTATTCCAGGTTGACCCCAAAACCGGTCGTTGGCTACCCATTCCCCTACATCGGGCAGTCTCCGGGGTGATGGCGGATGGTCAGGGCGGTGGTTACGCCGTGTTACCGGATAATCGACTGTTTCACGCCCCGGGGAACCGTTCTATCGGTGATCTGGGAGTGTCATGGGAAAGTGCTGGCTACCTCCCCAGTCAGACGACGACGCTACTAGCAACCCAGGGAGGTAAACTCCTGGCGGGAGGTTATCAGGGACTTCACCTTTTGCGGGACAATCACTGGCAACAGCTTGCTCTTCCAGTGGGTGTTTCTCGAATTACTTGTTTAGTGGAAGGAACTAATCAAGTGCTCCTGGCGGGCACAGCCAACCATGGCCTGTTCCGTTCCACCGATGGGGGTGGGCATTGGACAGGGGTGGTGAGTTCCTTACCAGTGACAGTCTGTGCAGGGGTGAAGGAGCGGATCTACGCACTGACCAGCAAGCACCTCATGGTATCCCTTGATAATGGGCTCACTTGGATCCGGCACTCCCTGGAGAGCAATCCGGTGGACCTTGCGGTGGATGGTGAGCAAGAACTGATTGTAGCCACGGCCAGCGGGCTACAAATCCTGGGAGGAGGAATCTTCTCCTCGGTTTTTTTGGAAGGCGCTCCCATCACAACCCGCCAGGTACGTCATTTGGCCGTTACCGGTAACCACTTATATCTAGCTGGGGAGCGGGGAATCGATCTGTTTCAGCGGAATGGAGCTGGATGGCGCTGGCAGGGTCAAGTGCTTCCTAGAATACCAATCACAAGCCTTGCCCCCTTGACTGGAGGGTGGGCGGCAGCAGCCACTGATCAGGGGTTGTTTATCTTACGGGGGGCTGAATACTTAGCTCAGGTACCCGTCTCTAAGTAATCCGATAAATCTGTGTTATGTGGTAGCCCTCCTAGCCCCTCCTAGCGGGCAGTTCTACAATGGCCGCCATGGCCCTTCCTCCCTTTGTTCATCTCCACCTCCACAGTGAGTTCTCCCTGGTGGATGGTTTACTGCGCATCAAACCCCTCGTTGCGGCAGCGGCGAAGAGTGATATGCCCGCCATTGCCGTTACCGATCAGGTCAATTTGTTCGCCCTGGTACGCTTCTACAAAGCCGCTCAGGCCGCTGGGATCAAGCCCCTGGTAGGGGTGGATTTGTGGATCCACGAGGACGATGCCCAGCTCGGGCCCAGTCGCTTGGTGCTGTTGTGCCAAAACTTGGTGGGTTATCGCAATCTGACCCGATTGGTGTCCCGGGCCTACACCGAAGGCCAGGGGGGTGGGGTACCCGCGCTGCGACGGGAGTGGTTGCGGGGTCACACCGAGGGCTTGTTGGCCCTATCGGCGGGGATGCACGGTGACGTGGGGCGGGCGTTGTTGGCCGGGAAAACCAGTGAGGCGCAACGGTTGCTGGCGGATTGGTTAGCCCTGTTTCCGGATCGTTATTACCTAGAGTTGATAAGAACCAAGCGGGAAAAAGAGGAAGACTATCTCCATTTGGCGGTGGAGTTGGCCTTGGCCCAGGACGTGCCGGTAGTCGCCAGTAATGATGTGCGCTTTCTCTCGCGGCACGACTTTGAAGCCCATGAAGCGCGGGTGTGTATCCATGACAACCGGGTGTTAGCGGATCCTCGGCGGCCTCGCCGTTATTCCGAAGAACAATATCTGAAGTCTCCGCAGGAAATGGCAACGTTATTTGCCGATTTGCCGGAAGCCTTGGCCAATACCGTGGAAATTGCCAAGCGCTGTAACTTGGAGCTGTCCCTGGGGAAAGCCTTTTTGCCGGATTTTCCGGTTCCCGACGGTTTGACCATGGATGATTATTTT
>CAWUNB010000184.1:0-4651 GCA_963923745.1 uncultured Thiotrichales bacterium | reverse complement strand
TCTCGTGGGCTCGGAGATGTGTATAAGAGACAGGTTTACTACAACTAAATCCGCTCCTTGGTAATCCGAGGATAGCCGATATCCCTCAGCGCGGAGTTGAGTTGCAATCCGTTCAGAATCCACCAAGGCTTTCGGGCAACCTAAACTAACTAGTCCTACTTTTGGGGATAAGCGTTTTTTCTTAGTCATTTATTTATAATGATAGCGTTGGTTAATTTTTACTTTGCAACTAATCAATTAATTTTCTCCTAGAACAAAGTTGATGTCGTCTATTAGATCTTCAATTGATTCTCCTGCGATAATCTGTAATTTTAATTTCGCTAAAAGAAACTGGTATCTGGCCGAAGCTTGGTCTCGATTAACGTTAGCCCGCTGTTGAAATACTTTTAATAAATCAATTTGAGTCCTTGTTCCCGCTTTTATACCATGTTCTGTTGAAATCACTAACTGATTAATAGAGTGTGCCGCCTGATCAAGAGCAATCAGATGAGTTACACCCTCGGTGACATTTTGGTATTCTTTGCGGATTTGTAAGTTCACTGCCTGTAATGTTTGTTCATATTGTTGCCGAGCGACTTCTAATCTCGCTATTGCTTCCCGTACCGCAGAATCTATTTGTCCCCCAACATAAAGGGGTACCCTAAACTGTACTCCAATTTGAGAAGCTCGATAGTCTGTATTAAGAGATTGAGTACTTTCATTTTTACTGTCATAGTATTTAGCAACTAAATCCAACGTTGGTAAATGAGCACTGTTCGCTTTAGCAACTTCTTGCTCCGCAACTTCAACTTTTTTCTGAGCAGAGAGCAAATCTGGATTTTTTGTTTCTGCTAGAGCTAATCGATCCTCTAGGGAATGTAATGTTAAGCTTGGCTTAAATCGCTTTAGATTAATTGGATTCAGCTTTTTTATTCCTTGACCAACCAAAACAATCAATTGCTCGCGAGTATAAGTTGTATGTTGCTGGGCCTGGAGGATTTGGGCCTGATTCAAATCTAATGCAGCTTGTGCTTCATCAATATCAGTACGAGTTCCTTCACCGGCAGTAAAAATTCGTCGAGCAGCTTTTAACTGACCAAGGGTGGCTTCTTGCTGTACTTGTAAAGCAGCTAATCCATCATCAGCATAAAGAGCCTCAAAGTAAGCGCTAGCAACTCGCACAGCTAAATTCTGCTTAGCACTTTGCAAATCCGCTTCTGCACCTTGTATCTTAGTATAAGCTTGAGTCAACTGAATAAATTGTGATTTTCGATAAAGAGTTTGTGTCAATGCTAAAGTTAAATTGGAACTGTTATAATGCTCTCTTGTGGTTGCAAAAGGATCCCGTGTTGTTTTCAAATATACCTGATCAGTTTCGCCGCTCAGAGAAATATTAGGCAACAACTGTCCTTTTGATTGCTCCAATACTTCCTGCCCTGCTTGAGCGGTCGCTTTTGCTGCCTGCCAAACGTGATCGTTTTCCAAAGCCAACTGATACGCCCCCTGTAAATCCAGGGCCACAACAGGAGATAACCATAATAGTAATAATGGGGCAAATAATAGCATTTGCTATTCTTCTTTCATGGATTGAGCTATACGACGGACTAGTGGGTGAAGCAAATAGGTCAACAGCGAACGTTCCCCTGTTTTAATAATAACTTCCGCTGGCATGCCTGGTTGAATTTGATGTCCTCCCAAACTTTTAATGCCACTGGGAGTAATTTCAATCCTCGCTAGATAATAATTTTGGTGCGTTTCTTGTTCAGTAAGTAAATCGTTAGATACTGAAATTATTTTTCCTTCGACCAATAATTGGGGTGAATGGGCGAAAGCAGAAAAACGCACATCAGCCAATAACCCGGCGTGAACTTTATCAGAAAGGTGGGGAGAAATACGAGCTTCCAAGACCAATGGAGCTTGTTCAGGAACGATATCCATCAATTTCTGAGCACCTTGAATTACTCCCCCAACTGTTTGTATTGCCAAGCCGACTACCTGTCCAGTAGCCGGAGCACGTAACTCAGTGCGTTGTAATTCGTCAGTAATTGCAGTTAATTTTTCAGCATCTGCTTGAACATCACGGCGTACTTCTGCTAATTGAGTATCAACTTCCTTCCGATATTCCTGATTTTGTTGGCGCCCGCGCTGATGTAATTCTTCAACTGCTCGTTGTGCCCGCTGACGATTAGTACGTAATTCTGCCAAATTAGCGGACAGTTCCGCATAAGTACGTTCTAGTTCACTTTGACGATTCCGAGGGGCATAACCTTCTGCCGCTAATTGGGTTATTCCTTCCAGCTCTTTTTTTAGCAAACTAAGCTGACGTTCCCGTTGTTTAATCATTTCACTACTACCTTGAATCTGAGCTTGTTGACTAGCGATAGAAGCATCAACGCCAGCCAACGTAGCCGCCAAGGATTCTCGACGGGATTTAAATAATTGATTTTGAACTTCTAATTGTTGCTGAACAACAAGATCTTTTTGCCCAGCGATGAGATCTGGGTGAAAAGTAATTTGTTTGGTATTAGTTTGTTCTGCCAGTAATCGTCCTTCCATTGCACGAAGATTAAAATAATGCTGGCGGATCGATTCATAGTTGGCACGCACCGCAGCAGAGTCTAAAATAACAATCACTTGTCCTTCTTCTACATGATCCCCTTCTTTTACTCGCATCTCACGGATAATACCACCTTGCTGATGCTGTACTGCTTTACGCTTAGTATCGATAGCTACGATACCTTGGGCGGGAATTCCTTCATCTAAGGGAGCTAAAACAGCCCAGGCAATAAAACCACCTAGTGCAATCAATAAACTCCATACTCCAATCCGGATAATAGCGCCGGTATCCCCGTAATCTGGAGTTTGAGAATGATCACCAGCTGAATTGGTTGCTAAAGAGTCATTCATCAAAATTGCCTTGTAAAAATTAGGTTAAGAGTTCTTCACTCCGTGGGATGCAAAAAAATCAGCTCGGGAGACATCCTTCTCCACTTGTCCTGCTTTCATAATTAACACTCGATCGGCCACTCGAAGAACGTTGAGACGGTGAGTAATTAAAATAATAGTTTTATTTTTTGTCTTTAAATTTTGAATAGCACGTAATAGAGCCGCTTCCCCGGCGTCATCCAAATTAGCATTAGGTTCATCCAATACTAATAAACTGGGATCCCCGTATAAAGCTCGAGCTAATGCGATTCGTTGACGTTGCCCTGCCGACAGTAAATTACCTGCCTCCCCTGCTGGAGTATCATACCCCCGAGGAAAACGTAAAATCAGATCATGAATATCTGCTTGGCGAGCAGCATCGATAATACGGGCCGAATCTAATTTAGTGAAGCGTCCAATATTTTGAGCGAGTGTCCCATCCATCAATTCTACATCTTGGGGCAAATAACCAACACTAGGTCCCAATATTTTACGGTTCCAATCTATCAATGGTGCTGAGTCTAATTTGACGTTTCCTTCTACATAAGGCCAAATACCCAAAATTACCCGTGCCAAAGTCGATTTACCTGATCCTGAAGGACCTAATATACAAACAACCGTTCCTTCTGTGATAGTCAAATTAATATTTTGTAGAATAGGAGTTGGTCGATTAATCGCTCGTGCTGTTACACCCTCCAAATCAATACGTCCCATTGGAACTTGAATCAATTCTCCTTCTGGGCGTACCGGTTGAGCTGCTAGTAAATCTACCAGCCGTTGAAATGCGGTGTAAGCAGTTACCAGCAATTTCCAAGTGTTTACCAATAAATCGATAGGTTGCAATGCCCGAGTCATTAAAATATTACCTGCAATCATTGCCCCTGGTGTTAATTCACCATGAATCACTAACCAACCTCCAGCCCCTAAGGATAACGATTGCTGGGTATAGCGGATAAATTTACTCAGAGCACTCATACGACGACTAATACTGTCTACTTGACCTTGCGCATTCGCCTGTTGCCGATAACGCTGCCACCAATTGCTTCGCAGTGGTTCTAACATCCCTAACGCTTCGATAGATTCCGCATAACGGAATTTACCCTGCTGATCAGCACCTACTTGTACACTGGCCCGCAACGCAGCGGCCATAGGTTTAGCTGTCAAATAATGACTAATCCAAGCAACGCTGGTTAAAACAATACCAAAACCTACTCCCAACCAACCCAACAACGGATGAAGCAAAAATAAACCTGCTAGATAAATAGGTATCCACGGTGCATCAAAAAAAGCAAAGACACCATTGCCAGTAATAAATTGGCGAATATTGGCTAAATCAACAAGAGCCTGAGCTGGGTTAGCTTTAGGTTGAAGAAGTTGGGCATCAAAACTGGCTTTAAATAAGCGTTCATTGAGACGATTATCTATACGCACGCCGACACGAACTAATAAGCGAGAGCGGAGCCATTCTGCGAATCCCATAATGATCAATAAAAAAATTAACAATAAAGTACTAACCACCAAAGTTAACCAATTTTTACTAACCATAACACGATCATAAATTTGCAGCATATATAAACTAGGAACCAACATCAGAGCATTGATTATAAAGCTAAACAATCCGACTGCTAGAAAATCTTTTTTAAATTCAGCTAAAGAACCAATTAATTCCCGATTTATTTCTTTCGATGTACCGGTAAGTAGTTTCTGTCTCTTATACACATCTGACGCTGCCGACGATACTCCTTGT
>CAWUNB010000183.1:0-4665 GCA_963923745.1 uncultured Thiotrichales bacterium | reverse complement strand
GAGATCCTCTCTGGTCTCGTGGGCTCGGAGATGTGTATAAGAGACAGAGGGTGCTGTGCGTATACCCTTTATGCGTGATGCTATGCCGGCAGCAGCTGAGGGTTGCGCCGGTCCTGACGCTTTAGAGCAGGCCACGCCAGTTCCTGGAGATGAATAATGACGATATCGGATTGTTCTCACCCCGAAATATTCCAAGTGACCCAATTAATCCGTTGGCCTGCCCTATTGTTGGTGACCACGGTGTTTGCCGGTTGTGCTGGCTCTTCCCACCAATTAGCTCCCTTGGAGGACCACAGCGTCAAAGTACCTCCCGTGGGGGCACGGGGTGGCTATTCATCCTCATCCGATGGACGAAGCAAAGAAGAGCAGCAGTCCCGCTATCACCGCGAATCCCATGGAAACGTGGAGACTCGTCCTGCTCCCTTGCCAGAAACACTACAGGGGATCCCCCTCGCTGGGGAGACATTGGCCGCTACTCCCTTGCCTACCCCTGTTCCTGCAAATCAGGGAACACCAGCCCCAGCGCCAAGTGATCGCGGACGTCGAAGTGAACCGCCTGTAGCCGCCTCACTAGCCTCACCAGTCCCCGAACGGTTGCCACCGGTTGATACCTCCACCAAAGAAGGCACTAAGCGGGTTGCTCCCGCTTCTTCCAACACTGGAGTAGTAGCCTTATTGGAAAAAGCGGATGACCAAGTGTCCTCAGGACAGCTGGATCAAGCGGCGGCTAGTTTAGAACGGGCTCTGCGTATTGAACCTACCAATGGTCGTCTATGGCATGAATTGGCCAATATTCGTCTTAAACAATCCAGACTAGATGAAGCAGCCAACCTCGCAGAAAAATCCAATACGCTGGCACGGAACCAAACTGATCTGCAAGCTAATAATTGGCGATTAATTGCTGTAGTTAGGAAAAAACAGGGACAAAATCAGGAAGCCGATGATGCTTTGGCTAAGGCGCGTGGTTTAGAAAGTGGACGTTAGGTATTAATTATCACTTCTCTACATCCAACAATATATCTAACAGTGGAGTATTCCCATGGCAGAGCAACAAGTACCAGCAGAGCAAGCAAAACCAACAACAGGTAAAGTGCCTACTCGCTCCGAACGAGAGGCTAAAATCAAGGACAAGGCGGGTTGGGTTATCACGGTATTAGCCGCTTGTTTGGCTATCAATACTTTATTAGGTAATAGCAATTCCAGCAGAATACTGAGTAATACCATCACCGCTAATGATAAATGGGCTTTTTATCAAGCAAAAAGTATGAAGCAAACGATGTATGAGTTAGCTTCAGTTGAAGCTCTGGCGCGGGGAGATACTAAACACTATGAAGAATATAAGGCCAATGTTGATCGCTATGAGAGTGACCCTGCCACCGGTGAGGGAAAAAAAGAAATTAAAGCTGCTGCTAGAAAATTAGAAGAAGAAAGAAACGAAGCTAGGAAACGCAGCCCATTTTTTACGTATGCAGGTAGCTTATTTCAAATTTCTATCGTGCTATTAACGGCCAGTATTCTAGCTGTGAATAGAAAGATGTTATTTGCTAGCATTTTTTTAGGATCGATAGCTATATTCCTGATGAGTCAGGCCGTATGGTTCTGGTTGCCGTCCTTCACACTGTAGTTTTTTATTAACAGCCACCGGGATGCCTCAGCTCCAAATGTTCCACCACTAGTTGGGGATTACGGGTATCCCGGTATTCGTTCACATCTAGGCGATAAGCCAACCGTAGCGTTTCTCCGGAAACGGTGCCAACGCTGGCGCTATTAAAAGCAATGGCATCAATAATCCCATTAGTTAACCGGAGTCGTAGCTTGAGATGTTTGTCTCCCACAATGCGACTCTCTAAGCAGTAAAACGCACCATCAAACAGTGGCTCAGGAAAGTTCTGCCCCCAAGGCCCCCCAGCCCGTAAAGCTTCAGCTAACTCCAGGGTCAGTTCGCTCGGATCCAGTTCGCCATCACTTAGAATGACTCCACACAAATCTTCAGGAGTTAGCCGACGGTGTACTTCTTCGTCAAAAGCCTGAGCAAAAGCGGTGTAATGGGCTATTGGTAGCGCTAAACCAGCAGCCATGGCATGACCTCCAAAGCGGGTAAGCAGTCCCGGATGGCGTTGAGCTACTGCATCCAAAGTGTCGCGGATATGCAGCCCTGGGATGGAGCGGGCTGATCCCCGTAGCTCGCCACTAGCGACCGGCGCAAATGCAATGGTGGGTCGATTAAAGCGGTCTTTCAAACGCGAGGCTAGAATCCCCACCACTCCTGGATGCCAAGTAGGGTCATAGAGGGCTAGTCCCCAAGGTAAATTTTCCCAATCAGCTAATACCAACCGTTGTAAGGCCACCAATGCCTGTTCCTGCATATCGTTTTCAATGGCCCGCCGTTCTCGGTTTAGCTCATCTAGGCGGCTGGCTAATTCTTTAGCCCGTTTCGGATCATCCGTTAGCAGACATTCAACCCCGAGGGACATATCTTCCAAGCGACCAGCAGCATTTATCCGAGGACCAATAAAGAATCCCAAATCACTACTGGTTAATCGATGCAAGGACCGGCCGGCTACATTAGCCAGGGCAGTAATACCGGGGCAAGCGTGCCCCCCCCTAATGCGGGCTAATCCCTGGGCAACCAGGATGCGATTATTGCGGTCGAGGGGCACCACATCTGCCACCGTCCCTAAGGCTACTAAATCGAGCAAATTAGCTAGATTGGGTTCCGGACGTTGGGGAGTAAACCAGCCTTGGTGGCGTAGAGCCGTTCGCAGCGCCAGCATGACGTAGAAGATTACCCCGACCCCCGCTAAGGCCTTACTGGGAAAAGTATCTTCGGGACAATTAGGATTAACGATGGCGTCGGCTGCGGGTCGTTGCCCTCCAGGCAAATGGTGGTCCGTTACCAAGACTTTGATACCCAGTGCTTGGGCTGCTGCTACCCCTGCTACGCTGGCAATACCATTATCCACCGTTACCAGTAAATCAGGAGCCAGTTCCGCAGCGACAGCGACGATAGCAGGAGTCAATCCGTAGCCATGGATAACCCGGTCAGGGACGACATAGTCCACTCGAGTCAGCCCCATAGCCCGCAGGGCCCGTACTGCCACAGTTGAGGCAGTAGCTCCGTCAGCGTCGAAATCTCCCACAATAACTACCCGTTGATCAGTCGTAATCGCTTCCACTAACAGAGCCACGGCACCCTGTATGCCGTACAAAGTGTCCCAAGGTAGTAAGGCCTTCAGCGAACGATCCAGATCGCTGGCCTGGGTGAGATGACGAGCTAAATAAACCCGCTGCAACACTGGATGAAGCTGATCTGGGAGATTGTGGGAAAGCGCTGTCAAGGAGCGGCGTTGAATAGTTTTGGAATTTTGCACGGGGATTAGAGAATCAGGGAGATTGGGAATAATTTTTCCCATTATACTTCCTCAGCTCCTCCACCCCATGGCTTACCGCGATATGAACATTCGCCTGCTCCCTCCGTCCCTGGCTGGTATTTTGCTGGCAGCCAATCTTGGTTTATCCACGACAGCATCTGCTGAAACCCGTTTACCCCCTGTTGTTGATCAGCTGGCGACACCTTTCACTGAATCCGAAGCCACCGGATTGGGTTGTTTGGTGGCCAGTGTGGCCGCTGGGGGGGCAATGACTTATTTAATGGGAGGGATGGGGGTAGCCATGGCTGCTCTCTCTGGACCACTGCCTCCGGTGAGAGTAGTGGAAGGCAGTGCTGCCTTGGCTTTCGTTTTCTCCAGTGCCTGCTATGTCGGGGTGGCACTGTCACCATTAGTGGTAGCAACTTACACCAGCGTGACAGATTGGATAGCTCTAAATCAGGTGTCCTCTCCAGTCACCGGCCCGTTGTTAGGGGCCGGTGAGTCACTAGACCGGGCAGGAGCGCCGGAGGCAACCACCCAAGCTGACGAGAGTCAGCCTCCGTTGTCATCCTCCTCAGCTGGCCGACGGTTGTAAGGCGCTCCCGACTCCCTTCTTAGGCTTAGGGAGCCCGGGGTGGGGCTTTGGGAGCAGCTTCCTTAGCGGGAGCCTTACCCTTGGCTTCCGCTGGACGCATGCCGGGGGACTTGGGAGCAGGTTCGGCTAACATCACGCCCCGTTCATTGGCCCGCTGGCGGAGTTGGGTGTATTTGGCGGCCTTAATGGCGGCCCGGGCCTGTTCGTTAGGGGCCGCTTGCATGGAGCGCCGGTAGTTGGCGATCTCTTCGGCGGTCATCAAAGAACGGGGTTGCACCGTGGCTTTGCCCGCTGGTGCGGCCATAACGGAGCCGGCGGCCAGCAAACCAGCAGCAACTAACAATGTGAAACGGGAAAGGGTCTGCATTGATTCCCTCCTGGGGATAAGTGGGGACAGACAGCACCTCGTCCGACATAGGGCGAGGCAGGCTCCATGGTAAGAGCAAACCGCTAGCCGCGACTACCTCTCCCAGACATTTTTCCCTTTCGGGTTTTCCCAACCATGGGTCAGCAGTGGCTAGAATGGCGGTTTGTTAAATCGCACTGAGATCCTGTTCACCGGTGCGAATCCGGACCACTCGCTCGACAGTGGTCACAAAAATCTTGCCGTCACCGATTTTGCCGGTACGAGCAGCATTAATAATAGCCTCAATGCCTGTCTCTTATACACATCTCCGAGCCCACGAGACCAGAGAGGAT
>CAWUNB010000182.1:0-4675 GCA_963923745.1 uncultured Thiotrichales bacterium | reverse complement strand
GGAGTATCGTCGGCAGCGTCAGATGTGTATAAGAGACAGCCGGGGGGTGTTTGAAGTAATGTCCACTGGCGGTGACTCGGCCTTAGGGGGAGATGATATGGACCGGGCGGTAGCCGAATGGCTGCTGGAGCAAACCGGTATCGGTGACCAGGGGGATCCTCGGCAGATTCGCCGCTTGATGGAGCAAGCCTGTGACGCCAAGGAGGCACTGACAGAAGTAGAAGTGGTGTCCTTGCAGGTAGAACGATCAGACGGATCTCTGTGGCACGGGGAATTGACTCGCGCTCAGCTGAATACCTTGATCGATCCTCTCATTGAGCGAACGCTGGGGGCTTGTCGACGAGCATTGCGGGATGCCCGCCTTAGTCCTGGGGAGGTTCAGGATGTGGTATTGGTGGGAGGAGCCACCCGCGTACCTCGGGTGCGGCAACGGGTAGCGGACCTATTTGGTCGCCCCGCCCTGGCTGACATCGATCCCGATCGGGTAGTAGCCATTGGCGCTGCTATCCAAGCGGATATTCTAGTGGGGAACAAATCAGCGGATGAAATGTTGTTGCTGGATGTGATACCCCTATCCCTGGGTATTGAAACTATGGGGGGGTTAGTGGAAAAAGTGATTCCCCGTAATACCACTATCCCGGTGGCTCGACGCCAAGATTTCACCACTTTCAAGGACGGTCAAACAGCAATGGCCATCCATGTCGTCCAGGGTGAACGGGAGCTGGTGGCTGATTGCCGGTCCCTTGCTCGGTTTGAATTGCGGGGCATTCCTCCCATGGTGGCAGGGGCTGCCCGTATTCGAGTGAGTTTCCAAGTGGACGCTGATGGCCTGCTCAGCGTGGCAGCTCAGGAACTGTCCACTGGGGTACGTAGCAGCATTCAGGTGAAACCGTCCTACGGACTTACGGATAGGGAAGTAGAACAGATGCTACTGGATTCCCTGGACCATGCCCGGGAAGACGTGGATGCCCGTAATCTGCGGGAGCAACAGGTCGAAGCAGATCGGGTGCTGGAGGCGCTGGCCCAGGCCCTGGGAAAAGATGGGCTGTTACTACAGGCAGAAGAACGGCTGCTCATTGAACAAGCCGCTGGGAAAGTCGTTGTGCTGCGCCAAGGACGGGATCATCGAGCTATTCGCCAAGGAATTGAAGAATTAGAGCGAGTTAGTCAGGAATTTGCTGCGCGGCGAATGAATCAAAGCATTCACAAAGCGTTGGCGGGCCATCGGGTGACTGAATTTGCCGGGAGTTAATACCATGACACGCTTAATTTTCTTACCCCATGAAGAATTGTGTCCCCAGGGAGCGGTGGTGGAAGCGGAACCGGGGATTTCTCTCATCGAAGCGGCAGCGGCAGGCGGCGTGGAATTGGAGCACGCTTGCGAAAAATCCTGCGCTTGTACTACTTGTCACGTCATTATCCGGGAAGGATATCAGTCATTGGCGATCCCTACGGAGCAGGAAGAAGATCTACTGGATAGGGCATGGGGGCTAGAGCCCGAATCCCGGCTCAGTTGCCAGGCGAGGGTTGGCCAAGAGGATTTGGTTATCGAAATTCCCAAGTACACCATCAATATGGTAGCGGAACGCCATCACTAACGGCGGAGGGGATTATCTATGAAGTGGGTTGATGTGCTGGACATTGCGATTGCCTTAGAAGAAGAGCATCCCGAGGTGGATCCCCGTTTCGTTCGCTTTACTGATTTGTACCGCTGGGTGTGTGGGCTAGCAGATTTTAATGACGATCCCCAGCGGGGTGGGGAGAAAGTGCTGGAAGCGATTCAAGGCGCGTGGATCGAGGAACGTGGAGCGGGTGGTTAACAGCGGATTATCCCTCCTGTACAATCCGCGCCCCATTTCCCCTACGTCTGCTACGGGATGACTATGAAAGCACGGGTAAAGTGGATAGAGGACGGTTCTTTCTTAGCACAATCGGAGAGTGGTCACGCTGTCGTTATGGATGGCCCCCCGGAAGTAGGAGGGCGTAATCTTGGGATCCGCCCCATGGAAATGCTGTTATTGGGCATGGGGGGTTGTACTGCGGTGGATGTGTTGCTCATTCTGCGCAAAGCACGGCAAGAGGTGACGGATTGCGTGGTGGAAATGGAAGCAGAACGTGCTTCTGAACCACCCCAGGTCTTTACTCGCATCCACGTTCACTATTTGGTTTCTGGGAAAGATCTTCAGGACGCCCAGGTTCAACGGGCTATTCAATTATCCGCTGATAAGTATTGCTCTGCTTCTGTCATGCTTGGCAAGACTGCCGCTATTACTCACGACTACCGCATTATCCCCACTCCCTAGGAATCTTTTTACTCCCTAATCGCCGGAAACGTTCGATTACTCGTCGTCGTAGGGGTGCGATTGGTTGTCAGAACCCCTATAATCAGCCTTTTTTCGTCACGGGGCGTTAGGCCCCCGCGCTGGGAGGAAAGTTACGTTGGAAGTGCCGCTCAAAAAGCTCAAGCTCCACGGGTTCAATAATCTCACCAAAACCCTGAGCTTCAACATCTACGATATTTGTTATAGCCAGACGGCTACCCAACGTCAGGCTTACCTTCAGTACATTGATGAGATGTATAACGCTGAGCGGCTGACCAGTACTCTGGTGGAAGTATCCCGTATCATTGGTGCCAATATTCTTAATATTGCTCACCAGGATTATGAGCCCCAGGGAGCGAGTGTCACCATGCTTATTTCCGAGGAGCCAGTGACAGCAGCGGCTCAGGCGGGGGAAGAAGAGGAGGAGGAGCCAGGTCCGTTATCGGGGGTTGTGGAGGATTCTCTTGACGGTGAAGTCGCGCCAGATCAAGAAGTGCTACCCGATTCCGTAGTGGCCCATTTGGATAAGAGCCATATTACAGTCCATACCTATCCCGAAAGTCACCCTGAGAACGGCATTAGTACTTTTCGAGCGGACATTGACGTCTCCACTTGTGGCCGTATTTCTCCGTTACGAGCACTGAATTACCTTATTCATAATTTCGAATCGGATATCGTTATTATGGATTATCGAGTGCGCGGCTTTACTCGAGATATAACGGGTAAGAAATATTTCATTGATCACAAGATCAATTCTATTCAAAATTTCTTAGCTACGGACAGTAAAGAAAAGTATGACAAAGTAGATGTTAATGTTTACCAAGAAAACATCTTCCATACCAAAATGATGGTGAAGCACTTCGATTTGGAGAATTATCTGTTTGGTGTTACCAAACAGGATCTTCATGTGGAAGAACGTAAACGGATTAAGCGTCGCCTAAAACGGGAAATGGCCGAGATTTTCTACGGTCGCAATATTCCGAAAATGCCTTAGCAATGGAGCTTCGTACCGAAACAGCTGTGCGAGGTCCATCGGGGCGTTCCGTTGTTATGCTGGTGGACGACAATCCCGATGATCTGCAAATCCTGTCTGGTTTATTAGGCAATGCAGGTTATCGGGTGTACCCGTTTCGAGATAGCGGTCCCGCTCTACGCTCGTTACGTACTCGCTTACCCGATTTGCTTATCTTGGAGAGTCAGCTTCCCGAAGGTGGTAGTTATAAGTTATGCCGGACCCTGCGGGCGGAGCCTAACGGTCAGGACTTACCTGTTATTTTCGTTGGGCGCTCCTCTTCTACAGAGGATAAGTTGCGGGCTTTTGCTGCTGGGGGAGTGGATTATGTGGTTAAGCCCATTATTCCTCAGGAAATATTGGCTCGAATTGCTGGTCAATTAGTTCTACGCCACCGCCGCCAGACACTTCAAGAAACTAATACTGCCCTCAGCCAGACTTTAGCCGCTTTGAAGAATGATCAGGCTCGGCTAGTGGATATGGAAAAACAAGCCAGCCTGGTATTGCTGGCGGGGGGACTAGCCCATGAAGTAAACAATCCTCTGGGCTACCTCTATATCAACTTGAATGCTTTGCATGATCTAGCCGGTACATTATTGACTCAACTTGCTGCTAGGGATTATCCAGCGGAAGAGCTACAGCTCATGCGGGAGGATCTTCAAGCGTTGGGGGTAGAGACTCGTCAGGGGCTTGATCACATTCGTCAGGTTGTACGAAATTTGGCGGACTTTGCCCGCGTGGGCAACGAAGAACGCACCCCTGTTGACCTAACGGAGCTGTCTGAGGAATTACTGGGCCTTCTTCGTGGTTCTCTTCCGGTAGGTGTTGAATTAGTCGCTGAGTTAGTAGCGGTACCGGTATTTTTGGGAGAAAAAGCCGCTTTAACCCAGGCCCTGCTGAACCTGATGATTAATGCACTGGAAGCAGTTGCTAATCAGGGAAAAGTGACAGTGCGGTTAGCTCTGGAAGGATCTAATTGGGTACAGATGGAGGTAAAGGACACTGGTCGGGGTGTTGATCCGGCCCACTTACCACGGATTACTGATCCATTCTTTACTACTAAAGATGTGGGAGCAGGTAAAGGATTGGGATTGTCCGCTGCCCGAGGGGTGGTGGAACGTCATGGTGGTCGATTGGCCATTCACAGTCCCTCAGGGAAGGGGACCTGTGTTGGTATTTGGTTACCTCTCTCCCGTATGGGTTGATTCACAAATCGGCGTTGCCTCTCTGTTCCCCCTTCTGTATCATCGTCGGTCTTGCAGTACTTGGCGGTGTCAGTTCTCTCTTCGGAGAGGTGTCCGAGTGGTTTAAGGAGCACGCCTGGAAAGTGTGTGTACGCTAA
>CAWUNB010000181.1:0-4681 GCA_963923745.1 uncultured Thiotrichales bacterium | reverse complement strand
CAAAATCATGACTAGAATGGGGATCATCATGATCTTTAATAATCTGCTCATACAAAAATTGGGTATTGAAAACATAAATTCCCATTGAGGCCAGAGCAGTACCTTCTCGACCAGGAATTGATTCCGGTTGATCCGGTTTCTCAGCGAAACGTAATACTCTTCCCTCCTGATCTACCGTCATTACTCCAAATTCTTTGGCTTTATCAGTTGCAACTTCAATACAACCCACTGTCATATCCGCATTGTGTTTGACGTGGTGAGCCACCATTTCACCATAATCCATTTTATAGATATGGTCACCAGCTAAAATGAGCACATATTCTGGATCATGGTGGCGAAGAATATCGATATTTTGGTAAACCGCATCGGCGGTTCCCACATACCAATCAGCTCCGGTTCGTTGCTGGGCTGGCAGTAATTCGACAAATTCGCCAAATTCACCGCGAGAAAAACCCCAACCTTGCTGAATATGGCGAATTAAGGAATGAGCCATATATTGAGTGGCTACTAAAATGCGACGAATACCGGAGTTGATACAGTTGGAAAGGGGGAAATCGATAATGCGAAACTTACCGCCGAAAGGTACTGCCGGCTTAGCCCGCCACCGAGTGAGCTGCATCAATCGTGAACCGCGACCACCGGCTAAAATAAGGGCTAAAGTATTGCGAGTGATGCGGCTAACGAAACGCGGCTTTCCAGGACCAACGCTGGTATTCATAATATCCCCTTTTTTCTCTCAAGTAGGCTATACATGTTTGGCGTCGGCTATCATAACACGGTACCGACCCTTGCGGTTTTCTCTGTGGGGGCGGATTTGTGGCGATCCCCCCTTGTGGAGTTCCTGATGAACATGGTCTTCGGCAATTGCCGCTCTGTTGTTTGGCCAACGCTGGCCGCTACTGCCTTAACCCTGGCCGTTCCCGTGGTCTATGGCAACCCCTCTCCCGAAACCATCCCTGGGAGCCGTACCTTCGAGTTCATCGGTATGGCTGCTCCCAGTAGGGATCGGCCCGTCGATGTTGCTCGTACTTATACCACCGCTCAGTTGAAAGTGACTGAGACCCCACCTGGAGGTGGCAATCCAACCACCCAAACCTTCAATCTGGAGTATGTCAAACTGTTTGGAGTCAAGGATAAGGTGGGTAGCAACCCCAATCCAGCGGGCCAGCTGTTCGATTATCGGATGGAGCCTATTCTCGATCCTCTTAATCAACCTGTTATCGCAGAAACTCCGGATTCCAACGATCTGCTACAGGTCGATGGAAAATTATTTTTAATCACCCACTATGAATACGATTGGCTGCTTTCCGATGGCAGCGAAGGTCGCCGTCGTCCAGATTGGTATACCCGGATGCCTATGGGTATGACCTTGACTACCTTGCTACAAGACGAGAAAGGGCGTCTTGTCCCCCAGGATCAAAAACCCATCAATTTTTCATCCGTGGGCGGTCTCTGGATCCCGTGTAATGGCTCTCAAACGCCGTGGAATACCCACTTAGCCGGGGAAGAGGACTACGACTTTATCCACAACCCAGAAAACGGCAAAGACTATCCCATCACCACTAACGCCATTAAGGCGATGAAAAATGTCTACTTCCGTAACACCCAGGAAGTAAACCCCTACAACTATGGCTATCCCACAGAAGTTCGCGTTAATGGTGATGGAAGCTACCAAGTTAATAAACGCTACGCCATGGGCCGGGGAACCTGGGAATTAGCCAAGGTTATGCCTGATAGCCGCACCGCTTACTACGCTGAAGATGGTATCAACGGCATGCTTTCCATGTTCGTGGCGGATCGTCCCGCTGATCTCAGTAGTGGTACAGTGTATGCGGCTCGCTGGGAACAGCTTACTCCTGACAGTGAACCCGGTGGACGAGCCAATATTCGCTGGGTCAAATTGGGTCATGCCAGCGAGGAAGAAGTGAAATCCCTGGCCAATAGTCTGGCTTATTTTACCGATCTGTTCGATGCGGAAGACCCCGTCAACGGTAGCTGTCCTAGCGAAGGCTACACCCGCGTTAGAACCGGCTCCATGGCCGATGAGTGCATTCGTCTCAAACCTCTCAAGGAAAAAGCAGCGGCTTTTCTCGATGGCCGCCGTCTCGCCGCTCTTAAGGGAGCGACTACCGAGTGGAATAAGATGGAAGGTATTACCCTCAATGCTCGGGATGCCAAGCTGTATCTGACTGCTTCTTACATTGAAAGGGGTATGCTTAAAGATCCCACGGCTCCCGTTGACCATATCCGTTTGCCCAAGTTGATGGCTGGTATTACCTATACCCTGGATTTGACTAAAGGCCAAAAGGATTCCGATGGTAATGACATCGCCAGCGATTGGGTGGCTTCCCTGATTTATGCTGAGCCAGAATTGATGGGTCAGGATATACCGGTGGACGCTAAAGGTAATTCTCAAGCGGAGGATCGCATTGGGAATCCCGATAATTTATCTTTTTCTGAGGAAATGCGTACTTTGTTCATCGGTGAAGATAGCGGGGGCCACGTCAATAACTTTGTTTGGGCCTATAACGTCGATACCCACAAACTTTCCCGCATTCTGTCTCTGACATCGGGGGCGGAATCGACCGGGCTGCAAATAATAGAATCCCTGGGGGGGCAGCGTTACCTCATGAGTAATGGGCAACACAAGGGTGATTTCATTCATACCATGAACGTCAATCCAGAATTGCAAGCGGCGGTTACCCCGCTCATTGATCGTTTTGATGCCGACGTGGGTTACATCGCTTTCAATCCCGCTCCTTAACTGGGAGATTGCCCATGGCGGCGCGTATAGCCCTGATGCTGGTGGCGTTAGCCGCCGTTGGTGCAATGAAAGAGGGGAGAGCTACCCCTCTTTTGGGAAATTTGATTAGCCCCTTGGTTTTTACCAATCCCTACGCCCATATCCCGGCCCAGTGTTACGTGGAAACCGCCGGTGGTACTCAAAACGCTTGCCAGTTTTGTCATACCAACGGTCCCTACCAACAAAAATTGGGTAATAACTATCCCCAAGCCGGGGCAGAACCTCGGCTGGGGGATTGGCAACGGGTTTATCGCTTTGCTCCTTTTAGCAACGTGGCTCCTTCTCCAAGTGTTATCCCCTGGGAGAATACCCTTTTTCCTGAACGGCTAGCCGCCGCTGTGGCCAAAACGGGTCAAGATCCGAGGACGTGGGATATGGAAAGTTATATTCGCCAGGATAACTGGGGGCCGGCTTACGCCCAGCGGCCTGGTGATGCCCGGAATTGGGATAGCGGCGTCGATCACCCATTGCGTTTATTCCCCGGCCTAGCGCCTGCTGATCTACCGGCGGGAGAAGACGGTTTTGTCCGGACCACGGATTCCCAACGCCGTTATTTTCAAGATGATAAAGGCAGTAATACGGGCTGGCGGGCGGTGAATTTTATGCCCTACGGCCTGTTTACCCCTCTGACCGGCAGTGTTTCCGGCATCTATATCCGGCTTCCCCAGTCATTCATGACCGAATCCACTGGCGACTATGATTTGGCTATTTACCGCGCCAATTTAGATTTGCTCGAACGAACTATTCAGGATCGATTGACTTCAACGGATCCGGCCCATTACTACGGCGGTGCTCAAGACATTCCGGTGCAACGGGGTATCTATCCCGTAGGCACCGAATTTGCCCATCCTCTTCACTATGTAGATGTAGCGGCGGATGGCCGCGATCCGGCTATTAGCCCCTTTCCCGGCACCCGCAGCCGCCGAGTCAAAGAAGTCCGCTATATGTATAAGGTGACGCCCTTCGATCCCGGCCAATTTCGTCCAGGAGAACAAGAAGACGGGCTACCCAGTTATGGTAATAGCCAGCAGGGCTGGGTTAGTAATGGGGCTGGTTGGTACTTGGCGGGTTATATCGAACAGGCCGACGGCGCGTTGCGTCCGCAAACGCGGGAAGAACTGGCCAGTTGTATTGGTTGTCACAGTGGCGTGAGCGCCGGGGAATTTACGGCGGTATTTACCGCCGGTACCGGCAACACCATTGACAGCACCTGGAGTTTTCCCCGCAAATGGCCCGGAGAACAGGGTTGGCGGGAAATGGACTACCTGGGCTATCAAGCCGATCCCCAAGCACTGGCTGATCACACGCCGGGACAAGCCCAGAGGGGGGATCCCCGGAATCGGCGTGAAGGCAAGGGGGAGTTTCGTTACTTCTTAGACAATGTGGTGGGAGGTAGCTTGTACGGTGACATGCCAGCGTCCATGGAACGGTGGCTTGCCGAGGTGATCACCCAGGCAAACGGCTATCCAGCCAACTGGCCGCCCCTAAATTTAACGAGCGGGGAAGGTTTTTTTGCCTCGCAACATCAACGACAACAGCTGATGCGATGGCTAACCCAACGGGGGGACTATCTCAATGCTCAGGGCCATCTCCAAGGGGCTCTGCTTTATCCTCCTCGTCAAGACGCCCTGGCCAGTGCGGCCCGCTATCGTCAAGTGGTGGTGACTCAGCGCTATAACCGAGGCAAAGACGTATTTCCAGAAACGCCTTTTACCCTACGCTATTACCGTCCCGCAGATCGGGCCTTTACCCACCAAGACGGTCGCTCCTACGCCCTGGGTGAGGTGATTACCGACCGTCCAGTGGAGCGTACCAGTCCTGCTAGTATCACCTACGGGATCGGCATTACCGAGACTCTGATTAATCCCCAGCACAGCC
>CAWUNB010000180.1:0-4689 GCA_963923745.1 uncultured Thiotrichales bacterium | reverse complement strand
CCCGCCTCATCAACGAAGATGACATTAAGACTCGGGCAGTTCAAGCGGTGGAACAAAATGGCATTGTTTTCATAGATGAAATTGACAAAGTAACCCGGCGAGGAGAAAGCCATGGTCCCGATGTTTCCCGAGAAGGGGTACAACGAGATCTGCTGCCCTTAGTGGAAGGCTCCACCGTTTCCACCAAATATGGCTCCCTGCGCACTGATCACATATTGTTTATCGCTTCTGGGGCTTTTCATCTGTCCAAGCCATCGGATCTGATTCCTGAGTTGCAGGGTCGATTACCTATCCGAGTTGAATTATCCGCCTTGAGTGCGGAAGACTTTGTCCGCATTCTCACCGAACCCCACGCTTCCCTAACAGAGCAGTACATCGCTCTGCTTGCCACCGAGGGCGTTGTTCTGGATTTTGCGGCAGGTGGTATTCGCCGCCTGGCAGAAGTAGCCTGGCAGGTCAACGAGCGAACGGAGAACATTGGCGCTCGTCGCCTTCACACCGTGATGGAACGGTTACTGGAAGAGGTATCTTTTGCCGCCGGTGGCGAAACGTCTCCTTCAGAGACGGTAGTAATTGATGCCCCCTATGTGGATGCGCAATTAGGGGATTTGGCGCAAAACGAGGATCTCAGTCGTTATATCCTCTAGGATCTGCCCCCTACCTTTGATTTTATTTCCCCCCCTTGAGGAGGATGGCCCATGAGCGCCCTTGATCATTACATCAAGCCCACTGACATTCGCCTGCACCAGAAGAGTCGGATTTTAGAAATCCTGTTTGAGGATGGAGCCCATTACCATTTGCCCTGCGAGTATCTCCGGGTTTACTCCCCATCAGCAGAAGTTCAGGGCCATGGCCCAGGACAGGAAGTACTGCAACTGGGTAAAGAGCGAGTCAATATTACGGACATTCAGCCGGTGGGTAATTACGCAGTCATTCTGCATTTTGACGACGGCCATAATACCGGTATCTACTCTTGGACCCTGCTACACACCCTGGGCAAAAACCAGGAAGCCCTGTGGAAGCGTTATTTGGATCAATTGGCTGCTGCTGGCCACCAACGCCAAGCTCCTCCACCCCAAATTTAGTCTGTTCCCCCTTTTTCCTTGCTTCCGTGAGTGCCGCCATGTCTGACAAATCCAAAACCACTACCCACTTTGGTTATCAGGAAGTACCGGTAGCGGAAAAGGCCAGCCGGGTCGGGGCGGTATTCGACTCGGTGGCCAGCCGCTACGATTTAATGAATGACTTGATGTCCCTGGGTATCCACCGGTTATGGAAACGCTTTGCTATTCACACCGCTGGGGTACGGCCGGGAGAACGGGTACTGGATTTGGCAGGGGGCACCGGGGATCTGGCTACAGCGCTATGGCAAGACGCCAAACCTCAGGGGGAGGTAGTTTTAGCGGATATTAACGCGGCCATGCTGCAAGTAGGGCGGGATCGACTAACTGATCGGGGCATTGTTAATGGCATCCACTATGTTCAGGCTGATGCTCAATGTTTGCCGTTTCCTGATAGTTATTTTGACTGCATCACTATTGCCTACGGGTTGCGGAATGTTACCCACATCGATCAAGCCCTAGCCTCCATGTTTCGAGTACTTCGCCCTGGGGGACGGTTACTGATTCTGGAATTTTCTCGCCCTATGGCACCTCTCCGGCCAGCCTACGATTTGTACTCTTTCTCCATTCTGCCTCGGTTAGGCCAGTGGGTAGTGGGAGACGCAGAGAGCTACCGTTACTTGGCGGAATCTATCCGGATGCACCCAGATCAGGACACTCTCAAGGCCATGATGGGGGCAGCGGGTTTTGAACGCTGTGAGTATTTCAATCTTACTGGTGGAATCACCGCCCTTCACCGGGGCTATCGTTTGTGATGACTCTCGCCGGTTTTGGGCGGCGCTTGGCGGCCACCGCAATAGATATACTAACGCTGTTGCCGGTACTCGCTGGGTTGCTCTATCTGGTTTACGGGGAGGGTTATTTTCGCTGGTTAGCTACCCAACAGGATTGGTTGGCGGTTTACGGTCCGGGGGATGCCATCATCAACAATTTGCTGCCGGTATTGTTCACCAGCGTAGGTTGGCTTCATCAGGGAGCAACTCCAGGAAAGTGGTTACTGGGTTGCCGGGTGGTGGACGCTACCAGTGGAGGGCCACTGACTCTGCGCCAGGGATTGTTCCGTAACCTGGGTTATCTCGTCTCTTTTTTTACGTTCGGCCTAGGTTTCCTATGGATTGCTTGGGACCCTCGACGTCAGGGTTTCCACGATAAGATTGCCAATACCCTAGTAGTGCGCCATCCGCCGCTATGAATACCCCATATCCAGTAATCGCTGCAGTTCAGTTTGCCCTCGACGCAGCCCTCATACTCAATCCTGAGGCCCGTCCCCCGCTGTCGGTTTTGGATGGACGGGTGGTGCAATTCACACTACAGGAATTGAATTGGAATCTTTACTTCACTAGCCAGGGAGGAGCATTGCGGGTCGCGGAGAGTTGGCCGACACCTCCCGAGGTAATATTCCAGGGAAGTCCTACTGCTTTGGCTCGCTTAGCTCTAGAGGAAGATGGCGATAATGTGTTAAGGCAGGAAGTAACTCTAGAGGGTGATGTAGAATTGGCCGGCCAATTCCGTCAATGGTTAGCAATGCTGGCAGTAGATTGGGAAGAACTATTAGCTCAAGCGGTGGGAGATATACCGGCCCATTGGTTGGGCAGTCATTATCGGGAGACCAGCCGTTATGCTGGTCAGGTCTACACTAGCTTAACAGCTAGCAGCAGCGAGTATTTACAGGAAGAACTGCGCTTGTTGCCAACCCGCCACGAAGTGACCCACTGGCTGGCTGACGTGGATACCCTGCAAGAGGATGTGGCACGGCTAGTAGCACGGTTACAGCTACTACTTTCCTAATAAAGTTACTCTCATCTTGGATGTTGCCCCGGTCTATGGATACCGAAACTTCCACTCGCGCTCTTCTCATTGACCTGGATAACTGTCCCGGTCAACTCAACTATCTCACCCAAGCATTAGCCAACTTTCATCGGGTGGTGGTGGTTTACGGCGGTTTTGATCCCAAAATCCCTCTGAGCCAAATAACTGTATTGGCTCAAGCGGTAGTAACCGGTCAGTTAGCGATTGAACCGATGGAGCGAAAAGGCAAAAATGCAGCGGATTTTGGGCTGACTTTTTGGGCTGGCCGCTTGCTGGCGGAGATGCCAGCCCATACAGAATTTCTAATCCTGTCCCAGGATACGGATTTGGATTACATGATAGATATGCTGCGACGGGGAGGGCGGCGAGCGGAAAGGATAGATGGAAATAGCTATCCTAATACCAATGGCGAATCTATTGGCCAAGATCTATCTACCGAGACATCCCCTTCTTGGCCAACTGCTCCTCTGACAGCAATGGCAGAAACCTATTGGTCGTTATACATCGCTAATCGCCGCACTCGACCAGCCCGCCGTTTTACCCTGATCAATAGCATTCGTTCCCATTTTAAAGGTACTCCCGGAGTAGACAGTGATGGGATTTTGCAAGAATTAATTCGTCGTGGAGTGCTGGCAGTCGGGCGAGGGGGGCGTATTTTTTACCGGGATCGAGCCACCCATAGTTTTACTTCCCTCAATTCACCTGAACCGGCAAACCCATCTGAATCAGCAGGCCCGCTGGAACCAGAAATTTCCCAGGAACTGGAATCGATAGAGCCGTTAGAGCCAATAGAACTGCCACTACTACCTGAAGTTGTGGAGTGGCAAATCTTGGAGCAAGAAACCCCTATTACTCCGGTGTCTGTGTCTGATTCTCCGCCAAAGCCAGAAGGGGATGAGGACCAAGCCGCTACTATTAACCCTGCTGCAATTAGTACTGCTGCTGACGAGTACTGTTCTGTCCACATTACCGGTCGACGGACTCGCCCTGCTCGTCGGGTTACTTTGCTCAATAGTATCAGGGCTCATTTCAAACACAGCAGCGGCCTTGACCCAGAATATATTATGGCGGAATTGTTCCAGCGCGGCGTTGTATCCCAAGGGAGAATGGGTCAGTTGAACTACCCAGGAGAACTCGCCATTTCCGCTACTGAATCGCCTCCCAAGGGACCTAACCACCGAGTGGGTATGTCTTTGACGGAGCGGATTGCTCAGGAAGTGGCAAACGCTTCACCTCCTCCCGAGGTCGTAATACCTATACAGGCAGAAGATGCCAAAATAAACGAGCCTATCTCTCCACCTATCCCCTCCTCTGAACCTACCCCCGATAATTCTCCCTCTAAGCCTCGCCGCTCTCGGCGTAAATCTGTCACCAAGTCAATTCAGCCTGCTGAAGACATTTCTACGGCAGACACCACCACAGCAGCAGAAATAGCCCTATCCCCTACTCCGTTGCCATCTGAGATGGAGTTACCAGTGGCTGAATTGCCTGCAACCGAATTCCTACTAATCGAGGATCGGCCTGCTCCAGAAGAGCTACCCGCTCCACAGGTCGAACTCCCCAAGAAAAGTCAGCAGCGTCCAACCAGAAAGAGAAAAATGGTGGGATTAGAGTCAATCCCATGACAACAACAGGGTAGTCGCTCGCCATCGTGGCTCGCTCCAGCGCATTGCCGACCGAAATATTTTAGCGTTGGCTACGGGCGGTAGGCCCGAAAGTAATGTGCGGAGCTGTCTCTTATACACATCTCCGAGCCCAC
>CAWUNB010000179.1:0-4733 GCA_963923745.1 uncultured Thiotrichales bacterium | reverse complement strand
TGATAACGACGCAGCAAGTCATCAATACAGCGCTGACGGGTTTCGTTATCTAAGCCGACACCGTCCCAGCGTTGCACCGATAAACCGGCTCGGCGTGCTAAAGCCGAAATCTGCACAAAGGCATAGGGGTAAACCGGTTCATCCGGCCAATTACTCAAACTAATCAGCAATAGATCAATAGGAGCGGCATCGCGGCTCTCATGGAGATACCCTGGTAGCATATAGATGACGCTCCTTTGTGATGAATCGTTTAGCGATTAGGCTTACTGGCCGTTAGCAATTGGGTAACTGGTAATTCAACATAATCTTGCCAGAAGGAGGCGCCATGTTTAGCCAACCCTTCTTCGTTGACAACAAGACGATGGCGAGTAATTTCTACAAAGCCTGTGTTTTCCATGGCCTCCTGCCAAGAGGATTTGGGAAGATGGGTTTCAATCACTTCTATCCATTCACCGTTACAATCAAGACGACATTCGACCAGATCGCCCTCTTTTATTTCATCCACCCCGGGTGAAGAAATCTTTTTCTTATAAAAATTATATTTGACTAATTTAGGATAATCCTTCGGTTCAAGAAAAATGTTATCGTCTAAGATAATCATTTTTCCACCCGGCTTTAGGTGAGCATAAATACGATTGAGCATCTCCGCAAGATTATCACGGTTATGGGCAATAGACAGTAAAAAAGAAACGATAGCACAATCAAATTGTTCTTGCAGATCGAGTTGATAGATATCTCCTAATTGATAGGTAATACCTAAAGGTTCCTGCGCTTCAATGCTGTTAGCCAATTGAATCATATTATCAGAGATATCAATAGCTACTAACCGACTCGGTTGATTATGTTGTTTAATCAAGCGAGTAATAATTCCGTCTCCGCAGCCTAAATCAAGACAGGTTTGATTGCGCAAATCACCAATGAGTTGCAATAAAGTAGGCTTGTCGCAGTATTTAAATATATCTAACTCACCGAGCGCGTTGTATTGGTCCGCGCAATAATCGAAATTCTTACTACCGGTTTTATCCGTAACAACAACCGAAGGTTGAGCATTATCTTTCATCTTTAAATCTTCCTTCCAATCAATTGGATTAAGCAGACAGCCCCGTTCCCTGAGCGAAGCCGAAGGGAACGGAGTCGAAGGGAGAGCGCGAAAATATAAACTAGCGGTAGCTTTCTAAAGCACCACGCCGTCTGACATCAACGGTAATACAGTGGAAGCCCCCAGCTAGTAATTTACCATGACGCAACCGCAGCGGAATGGATTCAATTTTTTGCTGTTTTAGCAATTGAATCAATGCCGGTTGATCAGCATCGACTACCGCTAAATCGGGGGTCAGCATCAATAAATTCATGCCAATCCATTTCGACGAAATACCATCGTAAGAAGAGTATTTGGGTTCATTCATCTCCGGCGTATAAATAATCTGCCAATCTTTTAGGGGCAGCGGAAGATTATCTTGATTCACTCGTTCGGGATTGGCCAGCGCCAAACCGGGACGCAACAGGGCTAACGTGGTATCAATATGGGTGCCTCTATATAAATCGCGGCAAACGTGGACCTGATAGTCAGGACCAACAGCTTGTTGTAACCACTTGGCACCTAAGGCATTACCGGAACAAGACAGCAAATAAATCAGATCCCGACCGGCTCGTAAAACATTAGCAGCATCAAACACCGGCTCTATTTCGGTAAGAGCGGGTTCGCCTTCTTCGTCTATCGTATACAGCTCATCCTTCAATGCCGGCTTTGGCGCAGAAATCCACCGCGCTCCCTGCTTTAGATAGTCAATTAATAAATCCCGATACGCTAGGGTTTCATACTGGCGTGAACGAAATGGGCAGGGGGATTCAATAATCAAATCACCTACAACCAACATAATATCCCGGGGAGGATACTGAAAATAATAATCGGTGTCCCAGAAGGGCGTTTTCAGCAAACCATCATAATTAATGGGATCGCCTGGGCGACGTACTGTGATTTTCAAATCATCCAAAACGCGAATGAATTTATCGATATCTTCTTCTGTCTCTTTAATAATCCATTCAGGGTAACGCCGATCCTCAATCGAAGGAAGCACTGAGCGCGTAGGTGGTTCTAATCGATTCATGCCGCCGTCATGATAAGGCAGACGAGCGTGTAACGCCGTTCCTACAATCACTTCTTCCAGCGGATCCCATTCATTATAGGCTTTGACTTGGGGTAAGACGGGCAATTCACTCATGTTTAGCGACTCTCACAAAAGGGACGTTACACCATAGATGACCAATAACGCGGGTTGTTATTTCACTTCTTCCCAGGTTAGCAGCTTTTCTGTTTTCTTAAGCTTAGTAGGGGTGCGATTTCGCAGTAAGGGCACCATCGCGGTAGACACACTGGCTAGGGCACTTAGGGTATAGAACAACATAATCTGTCCCATACCGAATCCCATAAAAATAACACCGCCTAAAGTACCGATACTGGGAATAGTACCGGTAGCGATACCTAGTTTCTGCTGACGTTTAAATTCAATTGAAACATCGAGCAAATCCAATAATTGCAATAGACTGCCGCTGATAAGCACTACTTGAGCGCTTTCTCGGGCAATATCCGAACCTTCACTGACGGAAACCGATACGGCGGCTTTCTTTAGAGCAATGGAATCGTTAATACCATCGCCAACAAAACAGACCCGTCGCCCAGCAGTTTGCATCTTCTCAATTAGGGCCGCTTTATCCTCCGGTAAAGCCTGAGCAACGTATTCATCAATACCCAGCCCTTCGGCTAATCGGCGCACTGGTTCTTCATGATCCCCGGAAACGATAATGACTTTAATGCCCCGTTGTTTAAATTCACTGACGACTCGCAAGGATTCAGGTCGTAATGTAGGAGCTAGTTCAATTAGACCACACAATTTACCGTCTACGGCAATGTAAAGAATCGAATTAGCCTGTTTGTGGGCTTCAGCTTCGATAGCGGGAATTAATTCGTTTAGTTCAATACCCTCTAACTCCATATAACGCCGACTACCCACCAGAATGGCTTGATTATTTAATATGACGTGCAAACCAAAACCAAGCTGGTACTTGGCATCATCAATAGTAGCCAGGGTAATATTACGTTTGTTCGCTTCGTCAAGAATGGCGCGGGCAATAGGGTGAGTTTGTCGATATTCAGCCGCTGCCGCGAAATAAATCACTTGCTCTTCACTAAACCCAGCCATAGGCAGAACCCGCTCTACATGGGGTTGCTCTTGCGTCAAGGTTCCGGTTTTATCAAAAACGACGGTATCAATAGTAGACATCTGTTCTAGAGAGCGGCCATCTTTAACTAAGATGCCTTGCTCAGAAGCGATCCGCAGATAATTCAACGTCATAATCGGTTGACCAATACGCAGCACTTCTAAAAAGTTAGAGCTTAAGGCCAAACCGCCAGACATCAAACTACCGCGAACTAACCACGCTGTTCCACCACCGGCAATGGTCGGCCAAAAAGTTTTATTGGCCGCTTGCTCACTACGGGTATCTAATTCGGTAATGTAGGCATCGGTATTATCAAGTGCCTTGGCAATGTTAGATGCAATGGTATTACCTCCCGCTTGTTCTACGGCAACCACAATACGTCCCGCAATTAATAAAGTGGTCGCAAATACTTTATCACCGACTGTTTTTTCTTCCGGTTGCGCTTCTCCGGTCAACATATGTTGATCAACGGTGGCAATCCCGGACACGATAACACCATCAATAGGAACAATTTCTCCAGTATTTAAAACTACTTGATCGCCTTTGCGTACTTGCTCCAGGGGAGTGGCTACCTCAGTATCGTCGTGTAATACCCATACTTGCTGATTTTTGGTAACAAAAATTTCGGATAATTTCTTTTCGGCTTGATTGCGAGTTTTTAATAATAATTTATTAGAAGTAAAATACAGCGTCTGGGTCATGGCACTCAACATAAATACACCAGTACCAACACCCATAAAAATAGCAAAGACATCCAGGTAGATAATATTAATTTCACCCTTACGGGCATAATCATAAGCCAATTTAACCGGCGCTTTCGCCGAAATGGCCAACGGAATTAAACTCGCTAAACTTAAGGGGGCATAATATAGCGAACCAAATACCGACATACCCAGCGCGATACCGCTGTAAACTAAATTGCGATCCAGTTCAGCTTTGTCCACCGCAGCGACTTTAGCTTTTTCCGGATTGACCACAACGGCCAAGGCGGTTTCTGTGGAAGGCGTGCTATCTTGTTGTCCTGTAGGGGCCACCGCTAATGCCTGCTCCTTCTTGTTCTTTCGCCGCTTATCAACAGCTACCGACGAACCAAGTACCCCAGAAAATAAGGCTAAACCGAGTAAATGAATCATGGGATCAATCCGGGGTGACGAGGAGCGCTAAAGTTGAAGGAGAGCACGTGGAGGGCAAGTAACCATCACTCTTCAGTGGCTAATCACCAGGGGCCTGGAGTGAGTGCTCTATTCCTGGTCATCATTCTACATGGAGTAATGCTACTGGGCCTGGTAGATAGGGTAATTGCCTATACACCATCCCCCCTTCTAGACCATTGTCTCAACTGTTGCGTTGGTACCGGCTAGTGTCCCATCCTTCGAATCCGTTGTTTCACCGCATTCGCATCCAACTCCTGTGCTAGAAGGATTCCTAACCAGCTTGCCCAGAGCAACGGATACCAAGTGATCAACTTATACGAAATCTGAGACTTATTTTTTATCCTAGCTCGCTGGTACTTA
>CAWUNB010000178.1:0-4748 GCA_963923745.1 uncultured Thiotrichales bacterium | reverse complement strand
GTTTCAAAAAGGTTAACGGAGATAACACATAGCAAGGTATACCGCTATAAAGCGGTTGAATTAACCCATCCACCAATCCGTAATCATGGAAATACGGCATCCAAGTGACTTCTACCGACTGGTCATCATACGAAAAAGACTGCTTCAGGGTTGCACTGTGCTGAATAATATTCCGATGAGTCAGCATCACGCCTTTCGGCGTTGATGTAGAGCCAGAGGTATACTGCAAATAGGCTAACGTAGTGTCATCAATAGGCGGCATACCAGGCCATTGATCCGCGCCAGTCACCGTTACCCGATCCGTGGCCAACCAATTCATGGTGGGAAATTCAGCGCTGGCCGTCATGGCCGGTTCTAGGCTATCCATTACCCCACCGGTGGCTAATACCAAAGTCGCTTCAGCATCCTGGACGATGGCATTTAAGCGAGGCAGGGTACGTTTTAAGCGGGCTGTATCCGGAGGCGGTGCTGGAATAGCAATCACACCAGCGTACAGAGCCCCAAAGAAACCTGCTAAAAATTCCACGCCGGGGGGATATAACAATAAAGCGCGTTGTCCTTGCACTGGTCCCAAGGCAACAGCAATCGCTCGAGCGTGTTGGTCTAATTCTCGATAAGTATAACGCAGGGCTTCTTCACGACCGTCCTTTAGAAAAACGTAGGCCAATGCCTCTGGAGTGGTTGCGGCCCGGTAGCGCAGCAATTCGACAAGATTATTCCAAGAAGGCGTTAATTGTTCGGCCACGACGATCCCCATTATTCTATCAGAAAGACATGCACTCGCTTTATTTCAGTCTTCGGTTTCCCGCTCCCTTCGACTCCGCCCAAAGAGCGAGTCTAGTTATCTTCTACGGAAAAACAAAGAAGGCCCTGTAGAAAATATATTAGCCACAGGGCCCCTTCCAGCAAACCGCTAAAAATTAGCTACTAGCAGCTTCACTCTTGCTGTCACTAACGACTTTCTTGCCTTCTTCCAGTTCCGTAGCAAAATAATTCCGTACTTTTTCTGGATCAAAGGTTAGGAAAGTACCACCCGATTCAAAATGCTGGATAAATACTTTACCTACAGCATAGGTGGATGCACCACTTAAGGTCACCATGCTCAATGTCCCAGCTGCCTGCCCCACAATGGGGATTATTTTTACAAGGCTAGCAGCAGCAGGCTGTATAGCTAAGGGAGCGATACCACCCATCAAGCTAGTAATGGCTTCCTTACCTAAGTTCTTAGAAAACTTCACACCATAGATATTGCTTAGGCTGTGGAGCATCTTCAGCTGGACGGAAGTCACCAGTGCCAAATCCAAAAATGGTACCGGCACTAAGGCAGGGGCCATGGCCGCAATGCTATAATTACGCACTGTTTTATTAGCCAAAGCCAACCGTTCAGCGGGAGTGTTAGGAGTTGCTACAACTTCGTCTGGCATTTCTTCATTTGCCATTACTGTTACCCCTGAATGTGTGGGAAAAAATACCTAGCTTAATCTAAACAGCTGGGTAACTTACTGACGGACTAAATAATTAAAAATCCGCCATGATCAGTATATATTTCAAACAATCAAAATAGCAACAACAAGCGATTTCTCGACAACTAAGAGCGGCATTAAAAACAACAACTTTCGATAATATCCAACCTACGTTAAACAACAAACATCCTCTATTAACCGATTAGCCAGCAATGGTAATTGGTCAAAGATACCAAAATGACTTCCATGCAATGGGCAGAAAGTAACATTGTGCTGGCTTTCTTGCTGCCAAGGTAGTAGAGAGTTATGGGTAATCTCACCGTCATCAATCCCATAGAACACGGTAATGGGAACAGCTAAAGGTTGTGCCGGTGGCTGGTAGTGGTAGCGCTCCAGTGCCTCAATATCAGCTCGCAGTATGGGTTCAAAATAGTCCATCAACTCGCGATGGGCTTTTAACTCTGGCGGAACACCTCCTAAACTATCAATATACGCCCAAAAATCCGCTGTCGGTAAAGTGTGCTTCGGTGGGGGTTCCATCAATTCAGCAGCCAATACCGACGGCGCTCCCCGGCCACTGCAAAATAAATGACGGGGCAGAGGCAATTGGGCCGCCGCAATACGCCGCGCTAAGAGATAAACCAACAACGAACCCATACTATGGCCAAACAATCCATAAGGCTGATTAACCAGTTCATCCTTAATTTGATTAAATACCGCTTCCGCGATTTGCTCCATATCGACTAAGAGCGGTTCGCGACTACGGCGACCGCGTCCGGGAGGATCTAAAGCTTTCAGGATGATGCGAGGAGCCAATAGGGGCTGAAGTTGGCGATAGACCAACGAATGCCCACCGGCATAGGGTAATGCGTAAAGCACAAAAGAATTATCAGACACGGGCCACTATCCGTTTAATTTAAGTGCTTAAGCCTGGTTATAGGGCACTAATCGACCAAAGTCCATTTTTAATACCCGATCCGCGCAATGAAAGTACTTATCATCATGGGTAACCGCCACAATGACACGACCCTTTTGTCTCAACTCCGGTAAAATCTTCTCATAGAAGTTTTTGCGGAATTGGGGATCCTGGTCAGCGGCCAACTCATCGTAAATACATACCGGTTTATTTTCCAAAACCGAGATAACAAAAGCCAGACGCTTACGCTGCCCGGTCGATAAATCACGGTTGGTAAAACGACCGTTGATATATTTCGTTTTCTTATCCAACTCCATTAACTGCAATAATTCATTTAACCGTCGTTCATCGACCTTATTTAGACCATATAAGCGATCAAATAAATAAAAATCAGTAAATATGACAGAAAACATTTCGCGATAATTTTGATAACTGTATTTATCAATACGCTCGCCATCTACTTCAATGCTACCTTCATCGGGATAGTACAAGCCACACAGCAATTTCAATAAAGTTGATTTACCACTACCATTACCGCCAACCAAGAAGATCATTTCCCCAGCGGTGAAAGTTAGATCAATCGGCCCGACTCCAAATAACGTCCGCCCCTCTTCATCACGATACTTAAAATTCACTTCGCGGAAACTTATTTTTTCCTTGAGAATCATGGGCTCGACCGTCCCGGTGGGCAAAAAGTCCTTATGCTTCTTTGCCATATCATCTAACTGGGTTTCCAAGCGATAAAGATTTTCAATAGTGACATTGACTCTTGCTAACATGGGAAAAGCGTTCACTAGGCCGTTAATCGGCCCCATAATAAACATAATGGTAGCCGCCACTTTGAAAACCACCCCAGCCTGACTATCGTCAAACATGGGTACAATAAAGACTAAAATTATTAATAAACTATAAAAGGCTACTTGAGAAAACATAGAATCGAAAATCAGATGAAAACTGGCCTCTTCCTTTAGACGACGATGTTCTTCCGATACATCACTAATGTGCTTAAATACCCCATCACTCTTTTGACGGCTAACTTTTAATTCCTTGAAGCCACTTAATACAGAAGAAATCGTACTAAAAACTTCAGTTTCTTTACGATAGGCTGATTCTAATTTTTCACGAATTTTTTTATGATGCTCAACATAAATGAGCAAAGCGATGGTAATAGACACACCGCAAATAACAAAACTAATCGAAGAGAGCTGACTAAGATAGAGCGCAACTGAAACTAACATAACGGCAGACTGGGAAGCGATAACCAAAACCATCGCTGCAAACGAAATACCGTTACTGTCTTCAGTGATAGGGCGATGAAAAATAGCCGGATCATGAGATTCGATAAAACGTAATTCAGTATTACGAATTTTATTAACTAAGCGTAAACGTACATTACGAATTAATTTTTCTACCGCAATGGAACTCTCTATTAAAGCATAACGTTGCGCATAGATAAACAACAATAGCGCAATCAAATAGATGATAAAAAACTTTTCCTCTAGGCTTTTATTAGAAACCTGCGACGAAGCAATATTAATGGTTGCCAGCAAAACGGCATTGGCAACGCCTGATATTGAGGCCATGGCCCATATTTTGCTTTTTGGGGCATCAGACTCATCGCGGTAAAATTCAATTAGTTTTTTCATCCGGCCATTTCTTGTTAGTGAATCGTCTTTAGTTTTAGTCAGTTGGTTTTATGGCGGTCATGCCCGCGTAAGCGGTAGACCATGTATACTGCCCCCAGCCAACCTACGACACCCCATTTCCCGACATCCTGTTTCCAGCGCGGCCACCCATGACAACTCTTCCTGCGACCATCAGCCCAACCCTCATCAAACAACGAAAAGAAGCCGAGCGAATTATCAAACGCAGCGTCGTCGTTGCCGTCGGCTGTGGACTTATCCCAACCCCCCTAGTCGATGCCGTAGCCGTCACTGCGCTCGAAGTAAAGATGATAGACGAGCTAGCCGATGCTTACGGCTTCCCTTTCCCCAGCAGACTAGCCGCTGCCAAGGCCCTGATTTCCATGATTGGGAGTATTGGTCCCATTTATTTAGCCAGTCACTCTAAATCGGCCTTCAAAGCGATTCCGTTTGCTGGCCAAGCTCTTTCTGCAACCATCTTTTCTACCACTAACGGTATTGCCGTTTTCGCTGTAGGAAAAATATTCCAAAGCCATTTTGAATCCGGGGGTACTTTATTAAGCCGTGATAACAAACTGATAAAAAAAATGTACCAAGAAAATTATCAACAAGCTAAAAGAGTTGTGCCAAAAATAGTTGCTGCTGAGAAAAATAAAAAATCGCCTTCTACTACCCAATCTGCTTAAAGATACCAATCCTGGCAAGAAAGTCTATCCTCTGCTGGTC
>CAWUNB010000177.1:0-4757 GCA_963923745.1 uncultured Thiotrichales bacterium | reverse complement strand
AAACCGCTCCCTAAATCGCTCGATATAAACCGCTCCCTGAGCGAAGTCGAAGGGAGCGGAGCTGCTATCACTAACCTCAGCGCTATTTTCGACAGTATCCACTTCCTGCTCGCGTGTAGCCATTTGGACAGCTATGGGAAGAAGACTCAGGAACAAATTGATCGGCACCTTCTTTATTTGATCGACACGCACCGCTTCCCACCCGCTGAGAACCCGTCGGACAAGAATGATCGTGCTGAGGAATATAGGATCGATCATCGCTTGATTTACAATAGTTACCGCCCACGGAATGGGAACCCGTTGGACATCCTCGACCATCTCCTGCCCACATCGCCGCTTCAGCTGATAAAGAAATACAAATAGACAAGACCAAAAAAATTCCAAAAATTGAAATTCGGATATCAGGCATACTGGCGGTTTTTTGACTCATTTGGTGATACGAGATTTGGACCGGAAGAACGTTTTCGGTGAGGTAGACCAGAGACCGTTGAGGGCCAGACGTCGAGGGCCAGATGTGTGGGAATTACTAGCAAAATGGGGTGGGCCCGGTAGGACTCGAACCTACGACCTAGGGATTATGAGTCCCCAGCTCTAACCGACTGAGCTACAGGCCCGTGTACAGCGAATGAGGGTGGGCTAGTCTGCCACATTCGAGAAACTATGCAACTACCACTCAGCAGATTGTCTCAGCGGAAGCATTATCATAAAGTTGTCAGCCGGCGGGGTCCTCTGGATGATGAGGTAGCTCAGAGTCGCTGAGTGGTCGTGGGGATCCTCCAAGTGGGGATTGGCCAACGATACCTAACTAACACAAGTCACTACTCTCGATTCGAGTAATTCAATGACTGACCATCACACCGCCGTAGCGGGTTTGGCTGTGCCAGGTAGCTCCAAGATTCTTGAGACTACGCATCCCCCTGATATCCACAGAATCCCCAGTGAGCGCTTAGAAGAGATCAGTCGCTGTCTACAGGCAGATCCGTTACTGCAATTTTGCCCTGGTGACAGCCTGGCCCGCTTGTTGGGACGAGCCTACCTGCGCCAGCTACAGCCCGGCGAACTACTTCAAGCTATTGGCCATCCGGCGACAGAGGCTTTTCTGGTAGTCCATGGGGCGTTGTCTTTGCCTTGCGAGAGTGGTGAAACAATTTGCATTCGTGCCGGCCTAGTAGGACAAGAAGCCGTACTAGACATGGATGCTTATGCCACAACCCTTGAAGCCAGTGAATCGACCGAAGTAGTTGTATTTCCTCGTGTGGCGCTGCGTGAAATTGTTTGGAAGAACGAATCACTACGCAAGTTAGTATTTGCAAGTTTTTCAGATCGCTTCACACGTTGCTCCCAATCAGATGACGTTGAGCATCATCATGCCACTTCTGGGCAAGTTTACGGTCCGGCGTTCCAGCGTTTAGCCGCTGCCAGAATCCGAGCTACGACAGTTCATGCGCCACCCTTACGGGAACTGATCGGTTGGATCATGGCTTTACTGCTGCCCTTATCAACGTACCTAGGGTTATCCCTGTTTGCTGATATGCCCAGCGTGCAAGCCATCCACATGGTCACTATTGCAGTGGTGGCAGTAGTTATGTGGGTATTTCGTTTAATTCCCGAATTTGTTCCAGCATTGTTTGGAGTGCTTGTTCCTATTCTGCTGGGTTTATCTTCACCAGAAATTGCATTGTCGGGTTTTGCCTCCGATGGTTTTTTCATGGCATTAGGTATTTTTGGTTTAAGTTCAGTATTGGTCAGCTCTGGTTTCAGTTACCGGATGTTGCTATGGCTACTACTTTTGGGGCCAACCAATAAGATTTGGTATAACTTTAGCCTATTTACTACCGGGACCTTGCTCACACCAGTTGTTCCTTCAGCAAATGGGCGAGTTTCTATCGTCGCCCCTTTTCTTAACGATTTAGCCAGTAATTTTGACGCCCATACTGTTCGTAGCGAAGGCCCTCGTTTGATGTCGAGTGTCTTGACAGGAACCAGTTTATTTTCGGCTACTTTTTTGAGCAGCAAATCAATTAATTTCGTTGTATTTGGCTTCTTACCTTTTCAAGAACAAGCGCAATTTAATTGGTTTTATTGGTTGTTTGCTGCTTCGGTAGTAAGTTTAGTGATGAGCGGAGGTTCCTTTTTTGGTTTAGCGTTACTGTTCTGGAATGATAGTTCACCTCGTATACCCAAAAGCACGGTACGTCAACAAGTTAAAATGTTGGGACCTATGAAAGCTGCTGAATGGGCCGGCGTGCTTGGGCTAATATTGCTATTAGTAGGTTTTTTAACGGCATCCATTCATCATATTGCAATTCCGTGGATTTCACTGGCGCTAATTTTTGGCCTGTTAATGTTTGATTTTGTGCAAAAGCACCATTTCCGCGAAGATATTGATTGGGCGTTTTTGATATTTCTTGGCGGTTTAGTTGGGATGGTTGGTGTTGTTCGCCATTTACGTATTGATGTTTGGTTGGCTTCACAGTTGGACTGGTTAGCGGAGTATATGAAACATGATTTCAATACTTTTATCGCTATTTTAGCGGGAACAATTTTTGTGTCTCGTATCGCTTTGCCGATAAATGCTACTGTTGTGATTTTCGCCACTCTATTAATTCCAACGGCTACCAATATTGGTGTGAATGCGTGGTTAGTGGGATTTTTAGTACTGCTCTTTTCTGAAAGTTTTGTCTGGCCCTTTCAAGCTTCTTACTATGTACAATTGCAGGGGTTGCTGGTTAAAGGAATTGAGACAGAATCGACAAGGATTATTTTATTCAATTTATTTATGTCGGTGGTAAAAGTGCTAGCCGTTTATGCTTCGCTGCCCTTCTGGCACCGATTAGGAATTTTATAATGCTAAAACAATTTAAAAACTTCTTCATGGTACTATTTGTTTTAGTGCTGTCGGCCTCTGTTCTATACATTAACTACGAACGGCCACGTATCCTGGTGCTACATAGTTATAGTCTCGATTATGTATGGACCAAAGAAGTAAATGTTGGGCTAGAACGAATATTTCAAGATCACAGTTGGGTTGATATTCGTTACCATTACATGTCGGCTAAAAAATTTAAGGATCAGGACGAATTACGCCGTTCTGCTATAGCCGCCCGTAATGCAGTTGACAATATTCGCCCCAACGTATTAATTGCAATTGATGACGACGCCCAATCTCTAGTAGCTAAATATTATGTAGATGATCCCCATATCCGTATCGTGTTTGCTGGGATTAACGGTGGTATTGAACCTTATGGCTATGACCACGCCAATAATGTCACGGGAATCCTCGAACGGAAACCAGCAGCAGCGATTAAAGAGATGGTAGCTTTCATGGGTAGTCTGAATTCGCTGTTGCATCCTCAATCGGCTGCATCCGCTTGTTCAGGATCTTTACAGACTAAGGGAAAAACCGATTCGCCTCAGTTTGAGCAGTCTATGCTTGCAGTTAAAACTCAAGTTGAATCGGCTGTTGAAACAGTTAACAGTAATTCCCAAGATACCGCTAAAAAGACGGAACTGTCTAAGCGAGCGTCAAAATCATTATCGAAAAAACTCAATTCTAAGGTAGCGGTAGCACAGATTGCTCAGCCAACTGTACCTGCTATTTCTCCAGTCGTCCCGATTCAATCTAGCCTTAGCGCTGCACCAGCGGTAGATGCTTTAGCAACAGTAGAAGCAATTCGGGAAGGCGCTGAAGTATCTTGGGTTAGCGATCAAGCACGGTCTAATTGTCGACAACAACAAGCACCATTTCGGGCTTTATTTTTAGGGGATCAATCCCATTCCGTGGTTTTAGATGCAGCTCATCTGTCCTCTTACCAAGATTGGAATCCGGTGGATTATCGAGGAGAAATGTTTGTCAAAACTTATAGGGAATGGCAAGACTTCGTACTTAAAGCTGATCGATATACTGATTATCTATTGGTGGGTGGCTATCGGACGCTACACAGCACTGAAGACAAAGGTTTTGTAGATGCTGGGTCTGTTATGGAGTGGACTGAAGCTAATTCACCAGTGCCAGTATTGGGTATGAATGCATTTAACACTGCCGATGGTGCCATGCTATCAGTGGGAGTATCTCCATTTGAACAGGGAGAGATAGCGGCTAAGTATGCATTTCGTATTTTGCGCGATCATGAACCCATTGGTAATATCCCGATTATGACTTCTCAGCAGTACGTAATCTCCATGCGCAAATCAGCATTAGTGCGACGGAATATTCAGTTGCCCTCAGTTTTTGAGGCTTTTTCTCGCGCTACTAATAATTACTTTGAATAGTCACTTTCAATGAACGATCAGCCGAGACAAGTTCTTTGCGACTTGCTGGAACGCTACCCAGACCTAGCGGAGGATCGCTCACGCTGCTCTGAGTTGCTATACCAGCTATGCAGTAGCCATCGTGGGGAAGTGGCGTTACTGATCACAGCTCACGAAGAACAGATTCCTGTAAAACTAACTAAAAAAACAGAGCTAAGCATCCCTGAAGTATTAATGCCTCAACTAATAAAGGAATTACGAGAGGGGCGGCACCTAACGGAAGATGCTGCTCATTGGGCGGTGAGTAGCTGGGCGTTAGCATTGAAAGTTGTCCCTGTGCCCGAATCACAATCATCCCCATGGTCGCCGCAAGTAGTCATTCATTCTGTAATAACAAGGCACCCTACTTGGCGTTTTTTTGCCTTAGCTATCTTAGCTTTACTTTTAGTGGGTAAATATGTTCAGGTAATTCAATGGTTCGTGGTTGACGGTGCTGAAGTAAAGGA
>CAWUNB010000176.1:0-4766 GCA_963923745.1 uncultured Thiotrichales bacterium | reverse complement strand
CAGCGTCAGATGTGTATAAGAGACAGGGGCACGACGAATACACTGCACAGGGTATGACCAATGACTTTGGCAGTGGTACTGCCCATCATGGTGCGTAGTAAACCGCTCTTGCCTCGACGACCCATGATGATGAGATCAGCACGAATTTCTTCCGCTTCGCTGACAATTTCTTGGTAAACCTGAGACCCTTGACGAAGCCGTACTTCACAAGGCACCCCTTCCTGTTCGGCTTGAAGCCGAGCTTGCTCTAGATGAGACAGTGCGACCTCTTGTTCCTGTTTAAGCAGCTGGGCACCTAGGGCCTCGTATTCAGGATTGCTCATCACCACAGACAATATTCGCAGTTGACCGCCACAGCGCTTAGCCAGACGAATAGCCTCAGTTACCGCTCCCGCGCTGAACTCAGATCCATCAGTGACCACCAATAATCGCTCCAACCGTCCAGCGGGATCCAACTGGCGGCTCTCGATAACCGGCGTTGGTGCAGGCACAGGCGCAGCTTCCTGCTCAGCACGATGGGCTCGTAATCCCTTCAGCAGCGCAGAGAGGATAATGAAAGCACCAGCTGCTAATGCACCCAACATAATGGAGAAACTAACCGTTTTTAAAAGCTTTACCGTTGCAGGATCAAGTCGCTGAATAAACTCTAAATCGGATAAATAAACAGGGATTACCAATCCCCGAGAGAACAATACCATTACCATAATGACCCCCATGACCAACTTGATCATGTAGGGCTTCACATAGGTGGTACCGATAGCACCCAATTGAATACCAAACAAAGAACCGGCCAGGATAATCATGGCTAACCGAATATCCACTAGCCCGCTCCAGGCGTATTTAATCGTTCCCCCCAGACCCATAACAAAAGCAATTACCAACTCTGTAGCGGAGGCCATCAAACTAGGTGCACCCAGAACATAGTGCATTCCTGGAACTCCAACAAAACCACCCACCGCAATAGTGGCTGCCAGCATACCAGTGGCAAAACCAAGGGGAATAGTGAACAACACAGAAACACTGGCTTTTAGGCTTTCAAAGTAAACCATGGTGCCAGGGATATGAATGGATTGTACCCAGCGAGCTAAAGAACCTGTATGTTCTTCCTGATCCAGGTTTCCTGAGCGAAAAACTTTTAGTGCGTCCCGTAGCACAATAATGCCCACAATTCCCAGCACAATGACGAAGGCCACGCTCACATAAAGATTAGAACCAGCATCACCAAAGGTTTTTTTGATGCCTTCTTGAATATGGGCACCATAGAGCACCCCAGCCTCAGCGGAAATACCCATTACCAGGCCTAGTTTAACGTCCACCTGACCATATTTGGCCCGCTTAATAGCCCCGACCAAGGCTTTCGGAAATTTGTGGCAGATATTGCTGGCCACCGCCACGATACCGGGTACACCCATGCTCATCATGGCTGGAGTAAGGACGAAGGCACCACCGGATCCGATGAAACCACTTACCAAACCACCGATGAAACCAACCACAAACAGGTACACCACGTTAGTGATGTCTAATTGGATAAAATTGCTCAGTGCTTCCATGATCGCCGCCCTTATTTCTTAGCTTTAATACCCAACACGTCCCAAAATAGGGCCGTGAAGTTGCCGTGGGTAAAGGAAAAAACGAAGGCAATAGTCACCGGGATGAGAAAGTACCAACCTCCCTTTGCCGTAGCAGAGAGAATTTGGGTTTCCGAAGCAAACAACAGGGCATACAGGACCACGGTCGCCAAGCCATAGAGGATGGCTTTGGTTACCTGTCGGCCGGCACCCGATGGGGCGGTACTTGCCATCTTTACTTACCTCTCGTTAACAGAGCCGAAAACGGTGGGGAGTGTCCGGGATCGTTATCCCGGATCGGGAGGGCGGTGCATGGGGCGTGCCGGACTAGCCAACAGCGGCGCAGTGGCTAAATCAGCAAGCTCTACTAAGGTAAACAGACCATCAAGAAATGTTTAAGTTGTTACAAAATGCAGCAATTAATAATATTTAATGCTGTTTATTTGTTTATCACCATACATTAATAGTTATTGCATTATGCAATAATGCTATTTAATAATTAAATAGTTATATTATCAACTTACTGTGGTAGAGGGCTAAAACCCGCTCCATATTGAGAGGGCTGACCGGTTTTACTAAAAAAGCATCAACACCAATCGCTTTAGTTTGTTGAACATTGATGAGGGTACTATTTCCAGTGATCATGCACACAAAGGTATTCGGTGACCAATTTTTTATTTGTTTTAAAACAATAATGCCATTTAATTCTGGCATATCTATATCGAGAAATACAATATGAGGTTGATAGTAGAAAAAATGAATAATCGCTTTTTTTCCATCATCCACTGTTGTTAATTTTTTTATACCATTTTTACGTAGCATTTGTATCAACAAAGAACGCATTAACGGCATATCATCTGCTATCAATACATCTGCATCCTCCAGAGGTAATAGCTGACGAATCGGCATCGTTACTTCCAAAGAAGGAAGAGAATAGGATGGACTAGGAATAGGTTTAGTTGAATTTGATATTTTAAATCCCTGACTACGAAGAATGCGTTTTTGATAATCTAATAATTCAACTTCACCTTTTTTACACAACAAAACATCGTCAGCAGTATAAATGTCACAGGGTAACGGCCCTTCTTCCGGTATATCAAAAGGGGTAACAGGTAATTTTAGTGATTGAAGTGACATAGTTGGATAAGCTCTGCAAGAAGCTGTTCTGCTTCAGAATAGTGAGAGGACAGTATTGCCAATTCAGTTTTTCCCGCTAAGTCAGTTAATTCTGGCATACCAAAAGTAGCCGCTACTCCCTTTAATTGATGACATAAAAAACGAACTGACGACCAATTCTGTTGCTGACCTGCTAGAGCAAGCTCTTGTAATCTATCGGGTAAATTATGAAGAAAATCATTGGTCATGGCTAAAAATGCTGGATCTTCATCTTCCTTATTAGCCAACAATTTAGCAGGTGGTGGTGAAGATCGGGAAGCAGGAGAAAGATAGCGAGCTAACATGGCAAAAAAAGCAGCTTGCTCTATAGGTTTAGAGAAAAAGTCATTACATCCAGCTTCCTTCGCTTGAGCTACATCAGCTTCAGTTGTATTAGCTGTCAAAGCGACGATAGGCTGGTCAAATCCCGTTAAACGTAGCAGCGTTGTTGCGTCTATACCATTCATTATTGGCATTTGCATGTCCATCAGCACTAAATTAAATTCTTCCGTTTGAGCCCGTTCTAGTGCTTCTTGGCCATTAGTAGTAATGACGGTATTTGCCCCCGTGCGCTGAATCAACCAAGAGATTAACCGTTGATTGTCTCCATTATCTTCTGCTACTAATACTGTGCCAGTTAATTGTGGTATTAGTGAAATTGCAGACTCCTGAGGAACAACAATACCAGGATCATTTTCTAAGTTAATTAAAGAAATACCTTGTAAACAACCTGTCGCTAAAGTGACGATGAACAAACTACCGTAATGCAGATCACTCATGACGACTACATTCCCACCTAATTGACGGGCCAATCGGCGAGAAATGCTTAATCCAAGGCCAGTGCCACCAAATTTTCGAGTGGTAGATGCGTCTGCTTGTACAAATGGTTCAAATAAACGAGGCAAATCTGTAGTAGAAATACCAACCCCATTATCATGAATAGCTAGCATCAATTGCTCTCGATCGAGATCAAGGCTAACAATAAGACGAATAGCTCCGGGGGCTGAAGTAAACTTAATGGCATTACCGATGAGATTAAGCAGAATCTGCTTTACTCGCGTTGGATCACTGGTGATAATGGCTGGCAATTCAGGAAAATAATGGCTAGTAAAAATTAATCCCTTGTCTTGAGCCTGATTTTTAGCAAGCTGGTGAATATCTGCCAGCAAATTAGGCAAGGAGAACTGTGTATGTTCAATATCAATACGCTCAGCTTCTATTTTTGATAAATCAAGAATATCAGAAATGAGATTGCGTAAATGTTTGCCATTGCGTAGGATGGTATGAATGGCTTCAATGCGCTCCTCTGGTGTTTGTTCCATTTGCAGCATAGTTTCAGCAAACCCTAAAATAGCTGTCAAGGGAGTGCGAATTTCGTGACTCATATTGGCTAGAAATACGCTTTTGGCCCGTGTCGCCACTTCTGCTTCGGTTGCTCGACGAGCTAACTCCGCTTCTATCTCTCGCTGAGGTTTAATATTCCTAGAAAAACCTACGATACCCATTACAGTTCCGTCATCATCAAATACCGGTGCTTTATAAGTTTCGTAGAGAGAATGGGGATATCCTGTGATAGTTTCTTCGATAATTTTTTGCTGACCAGTTGCAATAACTAATTGATCATCCTCGTGAAATCTTTGTGCTATTTCTGGATGAGCAACATCAAAATCGGTTTTACCAACTAATTCTGCAGTAGTAAGACCAAAAAGCTCAGCTAAAGCACGATTGGCAGCAATTACTCGACCTTCCTTATCTTTCAGCCATGCCATGTGCGGTAAATTATCAATAAGGGCTTGCAAGAATTGACTTTGCCTGTCTAATTGAGTTGTTCGAGCAGTAACTAAATCCTCCAAATGATGACGATAGCTAGTCAACTCCTCACTAAGAATTTTTTTCTGGCTAATGTCTTCACCTACTGCGACATAATGAGTAACGTTATTATCATTTTGACGAACAGGAGAAATAGTAACAAATAATGTATAAAATTTTTCATCCTTGTTTTTTCCGATCAATTCTCCTTGCCATGGCTCGCCTTGATTAAGG
>CAWUNB010000175.1:0-4819 GCA_963923745.1 uncultured Thiotrichales bacterium | reverse complement strand
CACCGTGTAGGGAACCACTTCCCGCTGTACTCTCCCTGTGGCGGGATTGAGTAGGCACAGACCAGTCAGAAAAGCCACCTGTCGGCCAGAGGCGGCCTGTAATTGGGCCACTGCGCCGGCATGATGACCGGGTTTACCGATAATTCGGCCATCCAACACCGCCACCTGATCGGAGCCAATCACCAGTCCGTCTGGACAACGGGTTGCCACTGCTCGGGCCTTGGCTTCAGACAGGCGAGCCACTAACTCTGTCGGTGTTTCCCCCGGCAGCGGAGTCTCATCCACTTCTGGAGGAATTACTTCAAAAGGCATCCCGAGACGCTGTAACAACTCACGGCGAAAGGGTGAAGTGGAGGCCAACACTAAACGAGTCATTTCAGATCTGCCCTTTGCCCAATGGTGCCTCACCACCAAAAGCGTCCAGTACGTCTGGCAGCAGGCGAGCGATTTCTAGCGCCATCAGTGCAAAATCCGCATCAAACCGCTCCGCTGCGCCACCATCTCCTCCCCCTGCAGCGTCTGCTTCATCCTGTACCACATCTAAGAAACGCAGCCGACGGATTTGGAGCGTTGAATCCAATACAAAAGACAATCGATCACCGTAAGACAAGGCCAATTTCACCACTTGCTTACCCGCTAGGAGGTGAGCGCGTACCTCATCTGCTCCCAGGTCCTGACGGGCTAACCGCACTTGGCTACCCTGCTCTGCTGGTTCCCGTAACTCACACTGTTCTTCCACGATAAAGGCCGTCGATAAATCTTCTCCTTGTAGCCAACGGGTCATCATCAATGGCGGGGCTACATTGACCTGGGGTGGAAGAATTTCCAGAGAATCCAGACATTTACGCATGGCAACGGTCAGTTCTTCGGCTCGTTTTCGGCTAGCAGTGTCTACAATCAACCAACCAGCGGCAGGGTCCACATAGGCGAAAGTAGTACGACTGCGGGTAAAAGCGCGAGGCAGCAGATCCTGGAGTACTTCGTCCTTGATGCGATCCCGCTCCTTTCGTCCTACTTTCCGTACCTGTTCTTCTTCAATTTCCGCTACCCGTTCCCCCACCACCTCCTTGACGACCGATGCTGGCAGTAATTTCTCTTCAGAACGCAGACACACCATCAACCGTCCAGCTGTCGCTTGGACGAGTTGCACCCCTGTCTTGCCCAGGGGTGGAACAAAGCCCATGGACCCCATTTCTAGTGGGCCACAGGACCGGAAGGGCAATCGAGCCAGTCGATCATCTAATTCATCGAGGTTATGGCTAAAAGGCTTGGCCAAACGAAACAGGTATAAATTCTTAAACCACATAAAAAACCTCTAGTGAGTAAGATCGAGCCATTATAGTCGGCCAACTTCGGTAACCATGACGGCTAATTCTCCAGCGGGGCATCTTGGAGCAGCGGAAGTAGCTCGGTCAGGGGGACATCCCGTGAGGAAGTATCGCGACGGGCCCGATATTCCACAGTGCCGGCGTCCAATCCCCGATCACTCATGACCAAACGATGGGGAATACCAATCAGTTCCGCGTCGGCGAACATCACCCCTGGGCGAAGAGGGCGATCGTCGAATAGTACTTCTAACCCTGCAGCAGTGAGCTGGTCGTAGAGTTGTTGGGCAGCAGCAGCTAACCGGGCAGAGCGTTGCATGTTGATGGGCACCAGTACTACTTGGAAGGGTGCCAACGTGGCAGGCCAGATAATCCCCCGCTCGTCGTTATTCTGCTCAATGGCAGCAGCCACGATGCGGGATACACCGATACCGTAGCAACCCATGATCATGGTACTGGGGCGACCGTCTTCTCCCAGCACTTCTGCTTTCATAGCGGCGCTGTACTTAGTACCCAACTGGAAAATATGGCCGACTTCAATACCCCGACGAATTACTAGAGAACCTTGGCCATCGGGGCTTGGATCTCCTTCCACCACATTGCGAATATCTGCCACCGTGGGTTCAGGCAAATCCCGTCCCCAACAAACGTCTACTAGGTGGAAACCATCTCGGTTAGCGCCACAAATAAAGTGACTTAGAGCGGCAGCCGCTCGATCGCAAATAACTGGGATAGTTAGTCCCACTGGCCCCACGGAACCGGGATCAGCCCCGGTGGCTTCCCGTACCTGAGCGGGAGTGGCCATCACCAAAGGATCGGCCACTTGGGGCAGTTTGGCTGCCTTGATGGCATTAAGCTCGTGATCACCCCGCAGCAACAATGCCACGACTCCTTCTTCTGCGCCGACAACTAATAGCGTTTTAATGCACTGATTAGGAGCTACCCCTAGAAAGGCGCTAACTTCGGAGATGGTACGCACATCGGGCGTTGCTCGTTCGCCATAGGGGGTAACGGCAGCAGGACGAGGAGTCGCGGGGGCTAAAGCTTCTGCCAGTTCCACGTTGGCAGCGTAGTCAGAATCGGGACAGAAGGCGATGGCATCTTCCCCGGACTCAGCTAAAACGTGGAATTCATGAGAACCGCTGCCGCCGATGGAGCCGGTATCCGCCCGCACCGCCCGGAATTGCAGACCCAAGCGAGTAAAAATACGGTAATAGGTCGCATACATGACTCGATAAGTTTCTTGAAGAGAAGCCTCATCTAAGTGAAAACTATAGGCATCCTTCATTAAAAATTCCCGAGCTCGCATTAGACCAAAACGGGGACGAACTTCATCGCGAAATTTAGTTTGAATCTGATAAAAACAGGCCGGCAATTGCCGGTAACTGTGTAGTTCAGAGCGAGCCAATTCGGTAATAACTTCTTCATGGGTAGGACCAAAACAAAAATCCCGTTGGTGACGATCCTTTAGTCTTAATAATTCAGGACCATATTTTTGCCAACGTCCCGATTCTTGCCATAATTCTGCCGGTTGTACTGCTGGCATTAGTACTTCCTGTGCGCCTGCCCGATTCATTTCTTCCCGGACAATCGCTTCCACTTTCCGTAATACCCGCAATCCTAGAGGGAGCCAGGTATACAAACCTGCGGCGAGTTTACGAATCAGTCCAGCCCGTAGCAGTAATTGATGGCTAATAGTTTCGGCATCAGCTGGAACTTCTTTAAGGGTAGGAAGTAATAATTGGGACAGGCGCATGGTAGTCTCGTTTCGCTAAAGAAGAGATAAATTAATTACCAAAGTGGCAGATGTAATCTAATAAAGCATCCACTTCGATATCAAAAGCAGAATTAGCCGCGACGGTGAATTCTTGACCTGCGCCATATTCAGTCCAGTGAGAGTCACCAGACAATTTAACACGGCAATGACCCGCTAACAATTCCATAATCTCCGATGCTCCAGTATTAAAATGATATTGTCCTAACTGCATAACACCCAATGTTTTCCTTTCACCGGCAGCAGTGATAATAGTACGACTGACTACTTTACCATCAAAATAAATATTTGCTTTAGCATGAACAGTGGCATTATCAAACTGATTATTGCTCATAGTAAACCCCTTTGGTTAGGTATAACAGCACCGCTTCCCTCAACGCCGCTCAGGAGGCGGGGTTTTGTCATGTCTGCTTTCGCGGACATGCCAAATAATTTTGGCAATAAACACCACAAATAGATTATGGATTATAACCACCCCTTTCGTTTAAAGTAGAGATAGGGCGCAATACCCGCTAAGATCATTAAAGCCAATGCCATGGGATAGCCATAAGACAGGGCTAATTCTGGCATAAATTGGAAATTCATGCCGTAAATGCTAGCTACTAGGGTAGGCGGCAAGAAAACAACAGCTGCAATAGAAAATATTTTAATAATCTTATTCTGTTGAATATTAATCATCCCCATGGTGGTGTCCATAAGAAAATTGATCTTATTAAACAAAAATGAAGTATGGGCAATTAGTGATTCCACATCTCGCACCATATCTCGCATTTGCTGTCGCTGTTCGTTGCTAAATTGTCCCCGTCGTGCCAGATAAGAGAGTACTCGTTGGTTATCCATTAGGGCTAAGCGAATTTTACCGTTAATATCCTCCGAAGTCGCTAACTGAGACAACACATCTGTCATTTCATCAGCCGCTGGACGCAATGCCATATGGGTCAGGGTATCCAGAGAAGCATAACGGCCTTCCAGGGTATCTGCCATTACTTCTACTTTGGTGTCCAGCAGTTCCAATAGAATACCCATGGCGTCATTAACATAACCCGGTTGACGACGGGCTCGCATTCGAAAAACTCGAAATGAAGACAAATCTTGCGCTCGACGAGTAAATAAACGCCCCTGATAAAGATTAAAAGAAACAGGTACAGTAGTTGGTCCACTTTCACCCTCGTGGAAGAAAAAAGAAGTAATGTGGACACCCCGATCATCTTCTCGAAAGCGAGCGCTTTCCTCGATATCGTCTACTTCATCTAATTCAGGTAGACGCTGACCGTAAACTTGAGCCACCCAGGACCATTCTCGATCCGTGGGTTCTCGCAGATCCACCCAGAGAACATCAGGCGTTAGATCCCCGGTATTGCGCACCTTGTGCTGCTCAAGACGATCTTCCGTCAATTTAAAAACCGTTAACACGGTTGGACCTCCAAGGGCGAAAAGATATTACGGGGTTTCTTCTAAACGATGCCACAAACAAGGCCCACCAGTACTTTTATCTAAAGCAGTTAGCCGTTGTTGGTGCGCTAATTCCTCTTCTGGGCTAGCCCGGATGATTCGTAGCGGACTACGATCTACTGCTAGATGACGGGCAGAGACTACTGTCTTATCCGTAGGCCGCGTATCCAAGGATAGCGAAACTTGGCCACCAGTCATGGCCAAGTAAACGTCGGCTAAAATTTGCGCATCTAATAAAGCGCCATGCAATTGTCGCCGCGAATTATCT
>CAWUNB010000174.1:0-4872 GCA_963923745.1 uncultured Thiotrichales bacterium | reverse complement strand
TCCCTCGTGGGTGTAGGTATGCGTTCCCACGCCGGCATAGCCAGTACCATGTTCCAAGCTCTGGCGGCGGAAGGTATCAATATCCGCATGATTTCTACTTCTGAAATTAAAATTTCAGTGGTACTGGATGAGCGGTATATTGAATTGGGGGTGCGGGTTTTGCACGATGCTTTTCAATTGGATCAATCCCCAGCCCGCCCCTCGTAATGGGGCCTTGCAGGGGGATGCTACTGAAGGCGGTGTACCCCTACAGCGGATTTAGAAGATTTGGTTGACAAGGAGACGATGATGCTTATTCTGACGCGGAGAGTGGGGGAAACCCTGATGATTGGTGACGATGTCACCGTGACGGTGCTGGGTGTGAAAGGAAATCAAGTGCGGATTGGAGTAAATGCGCCGAAGGAGATTACGGTTCATCGGGAGGAGATATACGAGCGCATTCAGCGGGAGAAAGAAGCTCAGGCCCGTTCCGGGGGACAACCGGTCGTTCAGCAGCAGGATGGAGACGGTTAACAAGCACTTACCAGATCCATATATTCCGTGTTATCCTAGCGGCCTGTTTGACTGAGAAAGATTTTTTAAGGAGAAGACAGGCTGTCTAGGTGGAAGATATAGGATATCGAGTCTGCGTGTTTCTGGAGAGATGGCCGAGAGGCCGAAGGCGCTCCCCTGCTAAGGGAGTATGGGGTTAAAAGCTCCATCGAGGGTTCGAATCCCTCTCTCTCCGCCAATTTTGTGGTTTTGTTTAGTAGCAGTCGTGGTAGAATGAGACGGTAGTTGATTATCAAAGCGCCCGTAGCTCAGCTGGATAGAGTACCTGGCTACGAACTAGGTGGTCGGGAGTTCGAATCTCTCCGGGCGCGCCAAACAGAGGGCCCAGCAAAACTGCTGGGCCTTTTTATTTTCTGTTCTCTAAAATGACGCGCTTTCTTCTCTTTGAAGATACCAACTGGCTAGCTGTAAATAAGCCGATAGGTATTTCAACCCATGGTGCCTATCCTGGCGATACTGCTCTTCAGGAACTATTGGCGCTGCATTTTAGTAAAACGACTTATGTTTGCTCCCGTCTAGATAAAGAAACTTCAGGGGTTATTCTATTTGCTAAATCTCCAGCAGCTAGCGGGAGAGCACAGCAGCTCCATGCATCTGGATTTGCAGAGAAGCGCTATTATCTTCTTTCCTCTGTTGATTCTTCCTCAGTAAGGGGAGTTTTAGCGTGGGATTGTCGACAATCCTTAGATGGCTATCCTGCCCATACCCACTTTAGCCGTGAGAAACGAGTGGGGGATTATTGGTTATATCAAGCGATTATTACCACGGGAAAGAAACATCAAATCCGCCGTCACGCTGCTGCCTCGGGTATTCCTATTTTGGGTGACAGCCAATACGGCGGGTCAACTGCTCCCCGTTTGTATCTGCATTGTCATCAGCTGAATTGGCCAGAATTATCTGAAGTTATTATTGCCCCATTACCAGCTAGTTTTTTATCAGGAGTCACTAGAGAACAACCATTATTAGCCAGTTGGGATCGACGAATGCCTTTATTGCCTGCCTTGGGTAGCGCATTTCGTCTTATTAATCGTGGTGAATTGGATATAGATATATCAATAGATTGGTTTGCAGGTTATTTGTGTGTTTGGGTATATCGTTTTTATGAAAAAACTAAGTTACATCAACTAGTAGCCCAGATTGCTCAGTTGTATCAAGCAACTGGTTGGGTCATAAAGCAAATTGGTAAGAATCCTCACCATAATTCACTGATAAAAGAGCAGACTATTTTTGGTGATTTTCCCCAACAAATAATTTGGGTGCAGGAAAATGGGCTAAATTATGGTGTTAATTTAACAACTGGACAGCATGTTGGATTATTTCTCGATCAACGAGACAACCGACGACGAATTTTCCAATGGGCTAAAGGTGCTCGGGTTGCTAATTTATTCTCCTATACCTGCTCTTTTAGTGTAGCAGCAGCAGCAGGGGGGGCCGAAGTAGTTTTTTCAGTAGACTCCTCAAAGAAATACCTACAGTGGGGTACTGATAATTTTGCTATCAATAACTTAGCTCATGGATCGGGTAAATTTGTCACAGAAGATGTTCGCCTCTGGTTACAACGACAGCAGCGAAAAATAGCTACCCCCAATGGTATGGGATTTGACCTGTTAATTTGCGACCCTCCTACTTTTTCCTCTACCCAAAGCCAAGGAGATTTTTCAGTGGAAAAGGCCTGGAGTGATTTAGCGGAAAGTTGCAGTGCCATTCTACAAAAAAATGGAATAGCACTTTTTTCTAATAACCATCGAGGAGGAAACTCAGTTAATTATCAAAAACGCCTCCAACAACATTTTTCCACTGTTAATTTATTATCTCCTCCGTTAGATTTTCCCTTAGATACTAAATTTGCCGAACATGTCCGGCAATTTATCTGCTATAAATAGTACAGTTAACTAATTAATTCTAAAATGGCTTGTAATAGCCGTTCTGGTGTTGGAGGGCAACCAGTTACAACGCCATCTACCGGAATGACATTAGCCACCGGGCCAGCACTCGCATAACTAATGCCAAATTCACCACCATTCCCGGCACAATCCCCCATGGCTAATACCAGTTTAGGACCGGGGGTGGCCTCATAAGTGCGACGCAGTGCTGCTTCCATGTGGCGAGATACAACACCAGTTACCAATAGTAAATCTGCGTGACGGGGCGACGCTACAAAGTGGACCCCAAACCGCTCTATGTCATAGAATGGATTATTCAGGGCGTGAATTTCTAATTCACAGCCATTACAGGAACCACTGTCTACCGCTCGGATAGCCAAGCTACCGGCAAAACGCTGTCCTATTTGTTCTTTAACCTGTTGCCCCAGTTTTTCTAAAACTGGATGGGGCGTTGGTTTCAGAGGTTCAGTAATAACGCCAATCTGGGCAATTTTTCTAAGAATGCGTTGCATTTTATCGTCCTCGTAAAAATAATCGGCTTAATTCCTCGCGGCTCCATTGCACAGTAGTAGGGCGGCCATGATTACATTGAGCACTGCGCTCTGTTGTTTCCATATCTCGCAATAGGGCATTCATTTCTGCGAGAGATAAACGACGATCCCCCCGTATAGAACCATGGCAAGCCATGGTGGCGAGTAATTGTTGGATATGATCGTTTACTCGCTCACTGTTGCCATATTCTGCTAAATCAGCTAATACATCTTGCACTAATCCAGTAACATCCCCCGCTGCCAATAGAGTTGGTACCCGACGAATGATTAAAGTCTCCCCAGAAAGACGATCCAGTTCGAGCGCTAGAGTAGCTAACTCTTCTCGGTATTGTTCTGCCAGCCCAGCATCCCGTTCTCCCACCAATAGGGTCACTGGTACCAACAGGGCTTGACTGCGGAGTCCTTCTCCGGCTACAGCAGTTCGTAAGCGCTCATAGGTAATGCGTTCATGGGCAGCGTGAATGTCCACTAACACTAATCCTTGGGAATTTTCCGCAAGAATATAGGTGCCTTGTAGCTGGGCTAAAGCATAGCCGAGGGGGGGAATGTCTTCAGGCTGAGCTAGGAGGGGTTGAGCCACTGGCGGCAAAAAAGAGGGGGATTTAGTCGGAACTTGACCTGATGTTAGCGAAGATGGTTGGTAGCGAGGGGTAGCATCAGCTAAATCTAGACGTTGCTGACGAATTGGGCTTGATGAAATAGGCACCACGGCTGCCGTTGATTGTTTAGGAGCCGATTTTTCCTCAAAAGGGAGTGATGAAGGGGATAGGGGGGTTGGATTTATTCCAGCTTGAGTATGGGCCAGGGTTTCCCGCAGAGCACGGGTAAGAAATTGGTGAACGGTATGGCTATCTCGGAAGCGGACCTCATGTTTAGTAGGGTGTACGTTCACGTCCACTGCTGTAGGGTCTAATTCTAAAAACAGCACATAGGTGGGATGGCGATCCCGATATAACACATCTTGGTAAGCTTGGCGTAAAGCATGGGCGATAACGCGATCTCGAATAACTCGACCATTAACATAAAAATATTGCTGATCGGGTTGGCTACGGGCCAAGGTTGGTAATCCAATCCAACCCCGCAACTTCATCCCCCCAGCGGCTAAATTTAGCGCTAGTACCCCCTGAGCAAAGGCAGTGCCCAATACTGCTGTGACTCGTTGTAATCCTTCCTTTGCCCCAACTGCCGGCCAAGCGTAGATACGCTTCCGATTATGGTAAAGGGTGAAAGCTACGTACTGGCGAGACAAAGCGATGCGCCGTAGCACTTCTTCTATGTGGGCGAATTCGGTACGTTCAGAGCGAAGAAATTTACGGCGAGCTGGAGTGTTGTGGAATAGATCTCGCACCTCCACCGAGGTTCCTTCGGGGTGGGCTGCTGGCCGGGGATCACCGCCTTCTTCTCCCACGGCAAAAGCACGCTCCTGGCCCCGCTGGCGGGAAGTTAGGGTCAACCGGGAAACGGAGGCAATACTAGGCAACGCTTCACCACGGAATCCGAGACTGGCTACCTGTTCTAAATCTTCAAATACCCGAATTTTGCTGGTGGCGTGACGGGCTAAGGCCAATGTCAAATCTTGCGGATGAATACCTTGTCCGTTGTCCCGTACCCGAATAAGGCGCTGCCCCCCTTCTTCTACTTCCACCGTTATCTCGGTGGCACCGGCGTCCAAACTGTTCTCCACTAGTTCTTTAACTACAGCTCCTGGGCGTTCCACCACTTCCCCAGCTGCAATCTGATTTACCAGTAAATCGGCGAGAAGCTGAATGCGCTTTTCGGTATTAACCATCCTCACGACCTCAGTAGAGTTAACGATAACGCAGAACATTACGCCGTTGTTCCTGCCAAATCCTGTCTCTTATACACATCTCCGAGCCCACGAGACC
>CAWUNB010000173.1:0-4884 GCA_963923745.1 uncultured Thiotrichales bacterium | reverse complement strand
ATTCAAACCATCTGGCCACTGGTAGTTAATTGGCTGGATCAAGTGAAACGATTCTCTTGGCCTTGGAAACAACAGCAGCGGGTTGTGGTCAGTACAACGATTTCCTTGGATCCACATCAGGTAGCCTCTCTGTCAAATCGAGGGATGAAAGTTCTCTCAAGTCCCGATTATCTCGAAGATAGGTTACCAGTCGATGATCGGCTGGTGTTGTCCACTGGAGAATCCCTCTATCCCCAAGCCGTGGAAGACCGAATCACTCACCATCCGTTGTTTGAACAGGCGCTAGTGGTGGGGGAGAGGAGACCCTATCTAGTAGCCCTCCTGGTGGTAAACGGCCACCAATGGCACCAATTGGCCCACTCCCTGGGACTGGAGCCAGATGGCGGCCCTACTTTAGGGTCGCCCCAAATCCAACGGGCTGTGGTAAAAACACTGGCCCAATTGCTGGCAGACTTGCCCCGTGCTTGTCAGATAAAAGCAGTGCGTTTAAAGCGGGAGCCCTTTACCCAGGGTGACGGGCTAGTAACGGCCAAAGGCAAACTACGTCGCGATATTATTTTGGATTTATACGACGCATCCTTGGCCGCTTTATATGAGTTACCGATCATATGGAAGTAGCCCCTAGATCACAGCGTGATGTCACTAGCAGCTAGAGTGGATACTCCGGTAAGCTGGATGGCAAACTCAGGCGCAGTGTCGCTATCAGTGTTACCGTAGAGTACATGGGCCATCTGATCAAAATAAAGATCGCCTGGACTGGCAAAGGCCCCAGAAAAAGTTCCTCCTACTACTGGTGCGGAGAAAGCTTGGTCACTGCTAGAGGCTTGATCGGCGTCCAACCCTGAAAGGACAATAAGATCTTGGCCTCGAGTGAAATCAGTGATCTGATCCCAAGTAGTGGAAGTTATTCCCATGTGATTTAACGCGGAGAACACAAAGCGGTCAGAACCCGCGCCACCCGTTAGGGTGTCCGCCCCTCCTTCCCCGTACAAAGTATCATTGCCCGTGCCACCATCAATGACGTCATTGCCGTCACCTCCCATAATGGTGTCATTACCACCAAAACCGCAAATATCGTTTTGGGCGGTGTTGCCGACTAAGCGGTTATTAGACTGATCGCTCAACATAAATCGTAAAAAATTACCCCAATTCGTTTCCTGCAAGAAGGAGTAATTTGCCATATCATAACTTGTGTCAATAGAACTTGTTGGTAAATAGACACTTAGTCCATTTGCGCCTGCTACTGTTCCGGTATGAGATAGAATTGCTGCTCCCAAGGCAGTAACAACTTGTTGGGCTGTGGTGGCGACTGCTGTATTAGGTAGTTGGGAAATAACTTCCCGCATAAAATCCCCTAAGTCGCGATAGCCATCATCAGCATTATTGATGGGAGTTGCTCGAGACACAGCCGCTAGTAACTGATTAGTAATGCTCGTTCCAGTACTGATCGCCGTATCCACAAAACTATCAATAGCAGTTCTCAGGGATTCTAAGCCGTCAATACGAGTTGCTGAAAGCGTGGTACCTTCTTCCCCAGAATATCGTTGTTCCCAAGAATCAACAGCGGCATTGGCCAAGTCGAATGCTGACAGAGTTGGGCTACTGGCCAGCGCACCTAGAAAAGTCTGATACTCCCAGCCATCGCCTGGCTCAAGTTCTTGAGATGCAACCAATACATCAGACAGTCCCCGTAAATCCCAGGCTTGTTCAATCATACCCTGTAGACAAGCATCAAATCCAACGAAGTCAAAATGACTAACATTCGATGTTTTAATTGCCGATAAAAACTCGGTGAGAGTTAAATTATCACCATTGTTAGTATCATCCCAGGAAGTTCCTGATAACCCTCCCCCATGGTCCCACACAATTAGTCCATAGTGACTAGCTGGATCACTGGTGACCGTCCGATTAATAAAATTAGTCAACGTAGCGGGGTTGCCAGTATTCAATTCTCCAAGTGAGACGAGATTTGATCCAATTGTTGTTGTACTGGAATCATGGGAAACATCACCAGTTCTGGTATCGGTCCAATTACGATTACTAGTATCGTAACCTGGTGCGCGATCAAGCAAAACTGCTACATTAACATTGCCAGGTAAATTTACCGATTCCATTTCGTTCAAATCAGCGACACCGTACTGTTCTAAATCATTATCTGCGGCCATATAAACCATTATGGTCCAGCTATCTTGATTTGCCCCGGCTGCTGCTGTGGTAAAATTGAATTCATTAGTAGCTGTTATACCAGCAAAAGCATTACCAGCAATGTCTTTTATCACACCAGGGCTAAATGTAACTGTGTAATCTGTACTGGCTACTAAATCTGCTGAAGGGTTAATAGATACGGTAGAACCATTAAAAGTAACTTGGCTAGTATCTGTTATAGCAATAGTTCGAGTAGTGCCTCCACCGGTGATAGTTATATCACCCACACCCGCTTGTACTGCTTCATCAAATTCAATCGTTAAATTAGCACCGGTGGCTACCCCAGTTGTCCCATCCACTGGGGATGTTGCAACTAAACTAGGAGCAGTTGTGTCATTACCACTTGATGCCATGGTCAGCTTGTAGGAACCCGTACCAGATCCATAAGCGCCTACTGAAAGAAAATAGTCTCCTGTTGTATCCACACTAAAAACAACACGTGCGTTAGTACCTGAGCCACTATCATTATCAGCCGTCTGTGGTAAAGCAACCCCTGCGCTACTGTAAATACCTTCGATACGAGGGTCGGCAAGAGTGCCATCACTCGTGGCAACACCAAGCATATCTATTTGATATGTCGTACCAGTAACGAGAGATAACTTAATCCAGTCAATATCCCCAGTGGAATCTATGATATTTGTAAACGGCTCATCAGTCTTCAAAGATGCAGTCGTAGTAGAATCATTAGGAACGTCATCAGTAGCAGATATTGTATTAGCAGCTACTAAATAAGTTCCCGTACCATCATTAGCTGCACTTACCGCTATAAAATAATTTCCCGAATTTGTTGGAGTAAATACAGATTCTGAGTCTAACGAGCCGGGAGTATCATCATTACTAGTGCCAAAGATAACTTGCCCATTGGCATCATAAATACCCTGAATCTTGGGATCATTTAGTGTTCCAGAATTGCTATCTATACCTCGAGCCGTAATTTGATAGCTTTGAGCCTCTGTTAGCGTTACGCGAAACCAATCGACATCCCTAGCGAAATTGATAGTACCCGTTTTGGCGGTGCCAACGGTTAGAGTTGCCGTGGTACCAGTTGTTTGCCCTTCTGGGTCAGTAGCTAAGGTGTTCGAGAGTAATTTTAATTCGTAGGAGCCGGTGGCATCTCCATATCCACCGGCGGCAAGATAGTAAACTCCTGACGAAGTTGGAACAAAAGTAACTCTCGAATTGGAGCTGATCCCGTAATCGTCGTTTGATGTATTGGCAATCAATGCTCCCGATCTATTATAGATCCCCAAAAAATATGGATCAGACAAAGGGCTCGATGAAGTGTCATCAGAATTTAATTCAATGACATAGCTTCGCCCAGCGGTGAGATTAGTTTTTATCCAATCTACATCGCCAACCGAATTTATTTCGCTACGGCGTGTTCCTCCCAAAGCTATCGTAGCGGTTGAAGTGGTATTTGCAGGTAAATCAGCTATTACTTGCCTAGTAGAGGTTAACCGGTAAGTTCCCAAATTATCATCGTAGGCACTTGCTGCAATATAATAGGTTCCAGACGTGGCGGGTGAAAAAACTACTCGTGATTCAGTTCCGTGGCCAAAATCATCATTTGCGGTCCCATTGACGAAATTTCCTCCACTATCATAAATCCCTGTTATAAATGGATCTAATAAAGTTCCTTTTTGTGAAGGACTTCCTAATAAATTAAACGTATAAGTCGTTCCTGCAGCCAGAGTTACCTTAAACCAATCTTTATCACCGACTGACTCGATAGAACCGGTTTTATAGCTCCCAATGGCTAATGATCCTGTTGTTGCGGTTGATGCGGTATAGTCATCAACGACGGTTGTTGCTTTAACAGTATAAGTCCCTATTTCCGATTCCATTGAATCGCTTACACCCAAGTAATAGATACCATTGGCTGTAGCGGTATAGGCGAGATTTGCATTGTAACCAGCACCTCCATCATCATCTCTAGCCAATACGACACCGGAACTGTCATAGAGGTATAGGAAAGGATCATCCAACGTTCCATTGGATGTTTCAGAACCCAGTGCTTCGAAGGTATAGGTTGTTCCTGCAGTGAGGGTTACCTTAAACCAGTCTTCATCACCAACTGATTCAATAGAACCTTCCTTGGTGGCTCCAATAGATAGTACCCCGACCGTTGCTGCCGAGGCAGAATAGTCATCAACCACGGTCGTTGCCTTAATGGTGTAGGTGCCTACATCCCAATCCAATGCTTCTCTTACACCGAGATAGTAAGTCCCGCTGGCGGGAGTGGTATAAGCGAGGCTGGCATTGTAGCCAGCACCGCTATCATCATCCTGAGCTAATACAACACCGGAACTGTCATAGAGGTATAGGAAAGGATCATCCAACGTTCCATTAGACGTCTCAGAACCTAATACTTCAAAAGCGTAAGTTGTTCCAGCAGTGAGATCTATTTTGAACCAGTCTTCGTCACCAACTGATTCAATAGAACCTTCTTTGGTGCTCCCAATAGACAGTGCGCCGGTTGTCGTTATCGAAGCAGTATAATCATCAACTAATATGCTCTTAATAGTCATGCTGTTTCCCCTTGAAGATATTTTTGTACTACACACCCCTGGATAAGGTTAGTGTAGTCCAAATCTATCAACGGTTGCGCCTACTGTCTGTCCGTAAGCGCCCATAAAACCGCGTCTATCCTTGACCCCAGCAAAGAGGTAACACTGACTT
>CAWUNB010000172.1:0-4899 GCA_963923745.1 uncultured Thiotrichales bacterium | reverse complement strand
TTTTGTCAACAATATAGTCTTCCTTTGATTGGGAAGCCCGCCACTCGATCTTGGTTATTTAATAATGATAAAGATTTAAAATTATTTTTAGAGACTAACTTTGCTTGGCAAGACAGTATTAGCAATATTGTACTTGATAAAACTTATTGGAAAGTTCCTTCAGTTAAGGAACCAGATAAAATTTTGCTTCACATCGGCTCTAAAGAAAAAAATATCGATTTTATTAATTCTAAATTCTCAATTGAACACTGGAAAATTGCCTACTTAGAGCAAAATATTTTATTAACCGAAATTGCTTTAAATAAAATAGTGAGTTTAACTGAAATACCCACTAACTCCGTTGATGGTATATTTTTTTCTTATTTATTAGAACGATTATACTGGCACGAATTACCTAAATTACTAAGTGAATTATTACGTATATTAAAACCAACTGGTTTTTGTCTTGGATGGGCTTTTGATATGCAAGCCGCTGCAAAATGGATTGCTCAAGATAAGCCTTTTGAAATTATTGGTCACTCGCCTTTTGGAACATTAACACCTTTTGATATTATTTTTAATCATCGTAACATTACCACTCCCCAAACACCCTTATTGGCGCACCACTGTGGTTTTACTATGACTAGCCTTGCGCAAATTTTTCAAACTAATGGTTTTGGGTCTATCTATTCTAGTCAGCGTACTGCTGGTTTTGATCTCCAGGTATTAGCTACTTGTTATCCAATTCCAGGTGATTTATTACAAACACTAACTAGTGTTTATTTTTAATAATTAATGAGCACAATAATTATGAATCCATCTAATCAAGCAATAACTAATTCACTCGCTGCCGCAGAGGCATTTAATAAAGGCAATCAAGCTTTTCGCGAAAGAAAATGGCAACTGGCATTAAATGAATTTGACATTTCTTTATCCATTGATCCTGATTTAGAACCAGCGGCATTACAGCGGGCACGATGTTTAGTTAATCTGGGTTATTGGATCCCAGCTCGAGAAGCATTCTCTTATACTCTACGCCGCCATCCCAATAATTACAGTGCTTGGTTAGAAGCAGGCCATCTATGCCGACAAATGGGAGAATTAATTCAGGCTCAAAGCGCTTATCAACGGGCAATTGCGGTAATACCTGATCGTTATGAAGCACCTTTGGGATTAGCCAGAGTATTAGAGCAATCAGGCCAGGCTGATGCAGGGGAACAAGCTTACCAATATGCTCAGCGAGTAGCTATCAATGCATCTTCAATGACTGTGTTACGTAATATTCACCATAGGATGGGATTATATCGATTAGAACAAGGTAACTCCAATAAAGCGTTAATGGCATTACAAAGCGCTCTCGCTGTGACTCGAACGGATAGTGCTGATATAAATGATATTGCTGAAATTCAAATTGATTTGGGAGAAACGCTGCTTCGTTTGGGCCGACGGAATGATGCGCTGGAAATACTCACGGCAGCGTCTATTGCTAATGGAGAATCTACTTTAGCCCGATTGGCAGCATTGAGTTTTCGCCATAATTTATGGCAAGAGGCCTTAGAAGTATCCCGACGTAATGTGGAACTTCATCCTACTAGTCCATGGCCTCGATGGAATTTAGCTCATCTATTGGCAGAATGCTGGTCCATGGAAGAAGCAGAAATAGTATTGCGCCAAGCCGAAGCTCTGGCGCCCATGCCGGGAGCCCGCTCTATGCGGGCATCCATTGCGGGTCGTCAAGGTGATGCCGAAACAGCTTTAGCACTTTATCGAGAACTGGCTTTAGAACCGGGAGCAGCTCTTAATTTAGCTTCCAGTGCAGCTATGTCGTCCCTTTATAGTGATCAGTTATCTGCTCAGCAAGTTGCTGACTTACATCGAGAATTGTTTTCTACTTTAGGTAAAGATGCTCGCCCAGTAAATAGCTTTGTCCGCCCTCCACTTTCTGGACGACGGCTAAAATTAGGCATTGTCTCTGCTGATTTTCACCATCAGCACCCTGTTAATATTTTTATGCAACCTTTATTACGAGAATGGGATAAAAATCGGTTTGAGATTTTCTTATATTTTACCGGAGTATCTTACGATGATCAAACTCAACTAGCAAAACAACGGGTTGAGCATTGGATTGAATCAACAACTTTTAATGATATTCAATTAGCTAAGCGTATTGATGCTGATGGTGTTGATATATTATTAGATTTAGCGGGGCATACCGGACAACAACGGATGACCCTATTCGCTAAACGAGCTGCTCCAATTCAAGTGACCTATCTTGGTTATCCTGGTTCCACCGGAGTACCTAATGTGGATTGGTTATTAGGTGACAATATAGTTACCCCAATAGCTAGTGAATCGCTTTATTCTGAGCGTATTGCGCGTTTTCCTGGAACCGTATTTTGTTTTGCTCCAGAAACAGATTATCCCTATCCACGATATGATGAAAATTGGCTCCAACGTCCTCTAACCTTCGGATCATTCAATAATGTTCCTAAGCTTACTCCCCATACTTTGAGTTTATGGGCTCGTATCTTAGCAGTTGTCCCAAATAGTCGCTTATTATTAAAAGCCCCCAGTTTTAGTGATAGTGGTGCCGTTAAAGTATTTAGTGATCGCCTTAAAAACTTGGGAGTTAATCTATCACGAGTAGAATTTCGTGGGCCGGTTGGATTAACTGATATGATGGCTGAGTATGGTGATGTTGATATTGCCTTAGATCCAGTTCCTTACAATGGGGGTACTACGAGTTTACAAGCTATGTGGATGGGTGTTCCATTGCTCACTAAAATGGGAAATCATTTTGTATCTCGTATGGGGGCAAGTTTCATGATAGCCGCTGGTTTACCTGAATGGGTAGCCAAAAACGATGATGAGTATGTTGCCATTGCCCAGCGTATGGCAAAAAATCGCCAAGGTTTATTAGATCTCAAGCGGGGATTGCGTGGCAAATTAATGAACTGCTTAGCGTGGGATGTAATTTCCCACACAAGATGGATGGAAACTATATTATGGAGCATAGCGGAAAAAAACATTGCTCCTGTATTTATTACCAAAGCCCCCATTCGTTGTATCGGTATTACTTGTGTTCGCGATGAAGCCGACGTAATTGAATGGATGGTGCGTTATAATTTGAAATTTTTAGATGAATTACACGTTATTGATAATCTATCCGTAGACAAAACTCGCTGGATTTTGGAGCAATTACAAGCGGAGGGATTACCATTACATATTCATTATTCAGATGATCCGGAACATAACCAAGTTCACCATATCAGCCGTCTAGCACGCGAGTTAGCTTTAGCTGATAAGGCTGATTATTTTATACCTTTGGATGGTGATGAATTAATAGCTGCTAGTCATCGAAATGCTTTTCATCAAGGACTAACCACCATTCCTGTGGGATATGGGGGTATTGTTCATTGGCAAACTTATTTACCTCCCCCATCTGAACAAGCGAATCGTCCTGATTTTTTTAGAACAATGAAGCGTTATCGTAGTCATGAATTATTTCCAAAAGTAATCCTGCAGCGGGAAGCCTGTCTATCCTATAATTGGTCACTGGGACACCACAATGCTTTTTCAGCGACGGGGGACTCAGTTCCAACGGTATACTTACCATTTAGGCTAGCTCATTTTCCAGTACGTAGTGCCGAGCAAATTGCTAAAAAAGTAGTCATCGGGGCTCATGCCTTAGCTAAAAAAGCAAATCGTCGCGGTGATGAATGTTATCACTGGATAGAATTAGTTACTCAGCTGCATACCAACGCCTATCAACCAATAGTACTGGATATAGAAAAAGTAGCCCTTCATTACGGTTGTACTAGCGAGCAAGCCGCTTTACAAAAATCGTTGGAAGGGAGAGGCGTAACAGATTTTCCTGATATTAAACAACGCTACCCCACTGTCCCCGTGTCGTTGGCTACAGTACTGGAAAATTTTGGCCCGGTACCAGACAGTATTTTGCTTGCTACCCCGAAATTACCGGGAACGCACTAAAGAGGGGTAGTGCTGTAGGTTATAATCCCCTCCAGCTTGTTTTACTCCACTCGCTAGTAGTTTCGCCAGCGGGTGTTGCGTGGAGAAAATAATGGTGAAAAGGCTGGAGGTAGTTGCCTCCGCTCGTAGGATAGGAAATTGGCTAGGGATCTTCGTGGTCCTCATCGCCTTACTGCCTAGGCTGGGGGGAGCCCAGGTAGTCATCACCAAAGAGGTAAAACACCAACCGCTGGGCACATTTCTTACGGTATTACGGGATCCCGCTGGAAATTTAGATCTTCCTGCAGTGCAACAGGCCGACCGAGCTGGATTATTCCAGAGACTACCATCTTCTCGCCCTAGTTTAGGGCATCTTTCCGGGGCAACCTGGGTCAAGGTCGTTCTAACTAACAGGGATTCGGAGTCTTTGGATCGCTGGCTGCATGTGGATTGGTGGGCTCAGCAATACTATCGGCTCTATCTGCTGAATGAATCAGGCTACCAACAAATAATGTCCAGCGGATTGGCGATTTCCCAGGAAGCTCGCCCGCTGGTGGGAAGTCAGGTGCTGTTCCCGCTGCACTTGGTGCCCGGCCAGAGTTATACGGTCTATCTGCGAATTGCAGGGCGTGCGGCCACTGTGTTGGATTTAGCTGTGTGGTCGGCGGATGCCTTGTTGCAACATCTACTGGTACGCACGGCACTGGAATATCTCACGCTAGGATTATCCCTAGTGGTAGTGATATTCAGCGTGTTGAGTTACCGCACCCGCCAGCAACCTGCCTTGCTGGCCATTGGTGTGGCGCAAATTCTTGGAGTAATGGTTTCAGCTATTTTCAGCGGTGTTTTAAACGACTTAATTCCTGCTAACGAGGATTTCTGGCACACCCGATTAACAAATTTGATGATTTTATTGGCATTAGCCCTTCACACCATTTTTGCTCGAGA
>CAWUNB010000171.1:0-4908 GCA_963923745.1 uncultured Thiotrichales bacterium | reverse complement strand
TGGTCTCGTGGGCTCGGAGATGTGTATAAGAGACAGGACTTAAACGCAACTGTTGGCATTCATTGTGGAAAAAAGTGGCGATTTGGGTTTCTTGTTGAAAGCGACTCACCAATTCTTCTAACGCTGGAATGAGGCCCCGTTCATCCATCCGTGCCCGGAAATGAACCAGCAACTCCCGGAGTTCAGCATGGGCTTCTTCCACACCTTCGCGAATTTTGCGTACTTCCTGTAGAGCGCCGGCATTACCCGACTGTTCTAGGGTTTCTTCCAACATCTTTCCTTGGAAACGCAAGCTGGCTACTGTTTGAGCCAAAGAATCGTGAAGTTCATGGGCCAACATAGTTCGTTCTTGAATGATGGACAGTCGTTTCGACTCTGTGTCCAACCGAGCTTTCTCTACCGCCATACCCAAGTGTTTGCCAATACTGGTTAATAATTCCCGCATATCTTCCCGCTGGGCTAAACCGGGCCCATCTAGGAATAAGTTGTATACCCCCAATGCCCGATCCCGATATAGCAGTGGAACAGCAATAACCTCCGTTCCTTCGCTGGGGAGGAGCGGTCGGTTATTAAATCTGGCACACGTTCGCAGATCCGGTTGAATTTTTAACTCGCCACAACTCACGGCTACTCCGCAGGTACAGCGATCCAACGGTACTAACCGTTCTTTTTCCACAATGTCGGCATCTAAACCAAAACTGGCCACCATGCGTATTTTGCCATCGTTTGTTACTAATCGGACCGTAGCTGCCCGTGCCCCAACGAGTTCGGTCAGAGTTCCTAGAAAACGACTGAGTAATTCGTCTAGATCTCGAGCGGTATTAATACTGGAAGCAATGTCGTAGAGAATTTGCAGTGAATGGGTTTTTTGAGCCAATCGTTCAGTTTGGTGACGGACCTGGCTATCCATTTCCCGCGTTAAGGTCTGTAGATCAGCTCCCAGAGCGTTAACGTCTTTGACTAATTCAGCAAAATCTCCACCTGCCGGAGAGGGAATGCGAGCGGACAGGTTGCCTCCCCGCATTCGGCTGGCCCAATTACGCAGATGGGCTAATGGTTCCAATAATTGGTGGTTAACCCGCATGACGATGAGCACGGTGGACATAGCCCCCATAAGGAGCAATACCACCTGAACAAAGAACAGTAAAGACGCCTGACTCCGTATCGCCTTGGTCGCTTCCTCTGTGACTTCTTCAATTTCCCGCACCAACGCATGGGCTATCTGTTTGACCTCTGAACTAATCTCTTGAACGGTGTCTCCCAACGAGGACTGGAGCGCCTGGTGGTAGTAGGTATTCCAATGGTCCACTAGATTCAGTAAAGGGGTTCGGGCAGGAGAGGGGCGCCAGGGGATTTCCACCTCATTGATCGTAACCGGTGCACGGAGTTCCACGGTAATGCGCCGTAACCGACTATCGAATTCGTCCAACACATAGCGTAACCGCCGCACGTCCCCGGGGGGGGTGGCTAGATCGGTAATGTAGCGAGCTTGACGATAGAGATCGCCAATTCCCCCAAAAACTGCTGCATTGTGGGTGGATTGCTGCATGATGAGCAGTCCTACAAATCCCACCATGAGCAAGATGACTCCCAGGCCAGCCAAAGGATGCATTAACGCCTTGCCGGCTGTTCCGGCGCGACGTCCCTTGCGCCGCCAACCCTGGGCTGGAGGAGACATCCACATGGCAAGGGAGCGGATCATTTTTTGGTTGGGAGCGGGTGTCTGGAATGCCATGGAACCCTGTCCAGTTTTAACCCCAACACCGAGATAGCCCGGATGAGGGATTCATAGAAAGGAAGCTAGCGGCGTGGGTTGCCGTCTTGCTTGAGAGATCGGATGAGAATATGCGGATGGTAGGCTGTTTGCAAACAACAGGGTGCCTAATCTCGGCTTCTCACCTTAACGAGTAAAAATATTAACGGTAAAAATGCTATCCGTCGGTAATTTGCGACAATTCCTTGCTGCACAACACCATTAAGACGGCGGTTGGGTATTGTAACTCGTGGGGAGCAACAGAATGGCTGTGCTACACTGCCCCTCTTTTCTCTTCTAACACCTGCTAACCATGCCCAATACCCGTGTTGAAGCGGCCCGCCGTCGCACCTTTGCCATCATTTCTCACCCCGATGCCGGTAAAACCACGTTAACAGAAAAGTTACTGTTATTTGGCGGTGCAATTCAATTGGCCGGTACAGTAAAAGCGAGGAAAGCGGCTCGCCATGCAACTTCGGATTGGATGGAACTGGAGAAGCAACGGGGTATTTCTGTTACCACTTCGGTTATGCAGTTCCCCTACCGGGAGCGCATCATCAACTTACTGGATACGCCGGGCCACGAAGACTTCTCCGAAGACACCTATCGTACTCTTACGGCAGTAGATTCGGCATTGATGGTTATCGATGTTGCTAAAGGTGTTGAGGAACGCACTATCAAGCTGATGGAAGTATGCCGACTACGGGATACTCCCATCATCACCTTTATCAATAAATTAGACCGAGAAGGTCGTTCGCCCATTGAATTATTGGACGAAGTAGAGCAAGTTCTTAATATTCGTTGTGCTCCTATCACTTGGCCCATAGGTATGGGGCGAGGTTTCAAGGGAGTATTTCATTTATATCAAGAAGCTGTTCATTTATATGCTCCCCACCATGGCGGACGAGTTCAGGAAGGAGAAATTATTCACGGTTTAGCCAATCCCCGTTTAGATGAATTGTTGGGATCCGCAGCGGAAGAACTTCGGGAAGAAATTGAATTAGTTAAAGGAGCCAGTCATGAGTTAGATTTAGCAGAATATCTAGCAGGCCGATTAACGCCTGTTTTTTTTGGCTCAGCCATCAATAATTTTGGGGTACGAGAATTACTGGATGCCTTTATTGAATACGCTCCCCCGCCTCGTCCTCGAGCAACTATCACTCGGCCCGTAGCCGCTGACGAAGATCGTTTCACTGGGTTTGTTTTTAAAATTCAAGCTAATATGGATCCTGCCCATCGGGATCGAGTAGCTTTTTTGCGAGTTTGTTCAGGTTGTTATGAGCGATCGATGAAGGTTCGTCATGTTCGCTTGGGTCGAGAAGTCGTCATTGCCAATGCCCTAACTTTTATGGCAGGAGATCGGGAGCATGTAGAAGAAGCTTGGCCAGGTGACATCATTGGCCTGCATAATCATGGCACTATTCAAATAGGGGACACGTTTACTCAAGGAGAAGATTTACGTTTTATCGGTATCCCTCATTTCGCTCCAGAACTATTTCGCCGAGCTCGATTACGGGATCCGCTGCGAATGAAAGCCTTGCAAAAAGGTTTAGAACAACTTTCTGAAGAGGGTGCCACTCAGGTTTTTCGTCCTTTAGAAAGCAATGATCTGATTTTAGGGGCAGTTGGAATACTACAATTTGACGTAGTAGCTTACCGCCTTCGTCATGAGTATGGGGTAGAATGCAGTTTTGAGAATGTAAATGTTTATAGTGCCCGTTGGGTAGAAGCTGATAATAGTAAAAAATTAGAAGAGTTTACTAATAAAGCTCGAGATAACTTAGCCTTAGATGGGAGTGGTGACTTAGCCTATTTGGCTCCAACTCGGGTGAATTTAAATTTAATTATGGAGCGTTGGCCAGATATCCGCTTCCACGGGACTCGGGAGCATTTAGCCCCTAGCCTAAATTAGGGGTTATTATCATATGCCTGATTTTCCCTTACTAACTCATCTGCCGTTAATTATTATTGGTTATATGTCTGCGGTGCTATTAGCGGCTTACATCGTGCGGGGTATTGCTGGGTTTGGATCGGGATTAGTCGCGATCCCCCTGTTGGTACTGGTATTACCAGTGCCGATAGTAGTACCTGCGGTGGGATTATTGGACTATTTGGGTTCCATAACCCATGGAATTACTCAACGTCGTCAAGTTGTTTGGCGAGAATTATTAGTTTTACTACCTTTCACTTTATTAGGGGTGGGAACAGCCCTTTATCTTTTTCAATCTATTAATGCCAGTGGGTTAGTTCATGGCTTGGGTAGCTTTATCCTACTATTTGCTATTTGGTCCCTTCTGCCTATTCGTTTACCCACCGGTTCCCGGCGTTGGGCGGTGCCTGCAGGGTTTTTTGCCGGTTTGGTGGGATCCCTATTTGGTACTGGAGGGCCTTTTTATGTCATCTATTTTCGTCTACGGGGATTAGATCCCGGGGCTTTCCGTGCCACCGTTGGCACACTGTTTATGCTGGATGGCGCGTTGCGCATCATTGGTTATCTAGGAGTGGGGATGTATCAACCCGATGTCCTAGGTTTGGCCGCAGCCAGTATCCCCCTATTTATTCTAGGTATCTATCTAGGCGGACGTATTCATTCTGGATTGCGCCCGGAACAATTTACTCGATTTATTTCTTTGATTTTGCTAGTTTCCGGGACATTGTTATTGTTGAAGTAGCGGGGGGGTTCTTTCCCTGAAGGTAATTAATTTGATCCCGCAACTTAGCTGCTGCTTCAAATTCTAGATTTTCAGCATGGCGATACATTTGCTGTTCTAATTTTTTAAGGTGAGAAGCCAATTTATTAGGTGGTAGGGCCTTGTAGTCAGCCAATCCTTCCGCTACTCGAGGCACACAGGTGGAAGCGGGTGTTAAATAGGCACCTTCCAATATGTCAGTAATGGCTTTCTCTACCCCCCGGGGAATTATTCCGTGGCGTTGATTATGATCCTGTTGCCGCTGTCGCCGTCGTTCTGTTTCCTCTATAGCTTTGGCCATGGCTCCAGTCACGGTATCACCGTATAAAATAACTCGCCCCTGTAGATTTCTGGCTGCTCGGCCAATCGTTTGAATAAGGGACCGCTCTGAGCGTAAAAAACCTTCTTTGTCAGCATCTAAAATGGCCACCAAAGCTACTTCTGGCATATCTAGCCCTTCCCGTA
>CAWUNB010000170.1:0-4957 GCA_963923745.1 uncultured Thiotrichales bacterium | reverse complement strand
CAACGGACGGGGCGGACAACCTCCAACATCTGCCCATGCGCCCTCTGCTCCTCTTTGCTACGCAACCGGGCACGGGGCTCGCTCATCCTCCTTGGTGAGCTTCGAAGGAATCGGGTCAGTGTGATTTATTGTCCAGTTTGTGGGGTCCTTTGTTATCAATAAATTCCCGCAAAAAGTGTTCTGGTTTCATCCCAGTAAAATGCCCTTGCACCTCTCCTCCGCTAAAAAGCAAGCAAGTGGGGAAACCCCGTAGCCGGTAGTGGCCGGCCAAGCGCATGTTCTCATCTGCTTCAACCTTAGCCAGTAACACTGCTCCTTCGTAACTACGCACCACCCGCTCCAGTAGAGGCGTGAGGGACCGACAGGGACCACACCATTCCGCCCAAAAGTCCACGATCACCGGGCGATGGTGGGATTCTTCTATCACCTTTTGGGCGAAGTCGTGCTCATCAACATTAATCACACAGTCGGTGGGTGGTGTCATATACCTGCCTCATTATTAAAAACGGGGCCCTAAGGCCCCGTGGAGAAAGCCCTCGCTGGCGGGCGAGGAGATAACAGAACTACTTTTTAACTTTAGCTAATCGCTTGGTTGCTAATTGAGCTGCAGTACTCTGGGGGAAACGACTAATAACTTCCTCCAATGCTTTACGGGCTTCTGTTGCATTGCCTTGCTCATCATGGATGTAACCCATCTTTAACAGCGCATCGGCTCCCTTGGGGCTGTCGGGATAACCTTCCACTACTCGTTTAAATTGGGGCAGTGCTTCATTAAAACGCCGAGTAACGTAATAGGCTTCCCCGACCCAATACTGCGCATTAGCGGCTAGCCCACTTCCTCCAAAACTTTGGAGAAAGCTCCGCAGAGCGGTAATAGCTTCGTCATAGCTACCGGAACGGAGCAAATTAAATGCTCGATCGTATGCAGCTTGCTCCTCGCTAGCCACTGGAGCAGAAGACGCAGCTGCTGGCGGAGGAGTTTTCACTGTGGGAGCTACCGGAGCCACTGGTGGAGTAACTCCAGGGCCGGACCCACTCCCACTGCTGATAGCCGTCGTGGCTGAACTGGGAACAGCCGGGCTAGTGGGAGCAGCAATAGGGGGGGAAACTGGGGCGGCAGGAGGATTAGCGGCTCGCCGTTCTTGCTGTTGCCGTTCCTGTTGCTCCAGATAAGTTTGACGCTGACGGGCCTTGATGGAATCAAGGGTGTGTTCATGTTCTTCCAGTGTTCCCCGCAGCGACTGAATCTCCTGGTGAAGGGATTCCAGACGCTGGAGCATCTCCGTCATGGTTTGGTTAACGTTCTCCAGACGGGCATCGAAACTACCAGGGGATACCACGGGTGCTGGTGGCGCTGCCCCCAGCAGACCAGAGAACAAACCAGTTGCGAGAATAAGCAAACCTACTCGCTTCATCACTGTCTCCGATATACCAACTCAACTCGGCGATTAAGTTGCCAGGCAGATTCTTCATGACCCGTTGCAGCAGGGCGCTCCTCGCCATAACTCACTACCTCTAGTTGACCCGTTGTCGCTCCATTGAGCTGTAACACTTGACGTACTGACTGGCTCCGCCGCTCTCCTAGCGCTAAGTTGTACTCTCGAGAACCCCGTTCATCGGTGTGGCCTTCAAGGATGATAGCTGCCCGAGGATTACGGGCTAGAAAATTCGCGTGGGCAGTCAAGACTCGTTGATCCTCGGCCCGTAGCTCACTCCTATCAAAATCAAAGTAGATCACCCGGGTCGACAAGGGATTACCGGGGTCATCGAACCCGCGCCCAAAAACATCTCCCATACGATCCCCCGGACCATAGGTTTTCTCACCAGCGGCTCCCCCTCCTAGCCCAGTCCCCCCCATGGGGCCATTCCCGGATCCGTAGCCACTGGCAGCAGAAGTCCCATCGGCTCCTGCTCCCGCCGCTTCATCCTTGGTGGGGGTATCAGAACATCCAGCTATTGCCATCAATACAGGTAACGCTAATAACGCCATAGGAATACGCATTTTTTAATACCTCTAGTCGTCTATTTTTTTGTTGAAAGGACCCCAAGCCGGCTCCCGCAAATCGCCATCCTGCACCCCTAGCCGCTGTTGAGCCCGTCCGTTAGCCGCTACCGCCGCTAGCACTTCCCGCCCTTGGTCCTCAGAACCATAGAGGATCATGCTGCCATTAGGGGCGAAGCTGGGAGATTCATCTAAACTGGTACGGGTCAATACCTGCAAAGCCCCGCTGTCCAATTCTAAAATGGCAATGTGATTAGTAGAACCTGAACCGTGCACTAGGGCCAATCGCTTGCCATCAGGAGAAAAACGGGGGCGGGCGTTATAACTCCCCTCAAAGGTGACGCGACGCTCACCCCCTCCCTGGGCTGACATTCGGTAAACCTGGGGACTTCCTCCCCGATCAGAAGTAAAAGCGATGGTAGCACCGTCTGGTGACCAAGCCGGTTCAGTATCAATGGCTGTGTTATTAGTCAAACGGCGAGTTTCCCGAGTAGATAAGTCAATAATATAAATCTCAGGATTGCCATCCCTGGATAAGGTAACCGCTAACCGCCGACCATCAGGAGACCAGGCTGGAGCGCTGTTAGTACCCGGATAAGCAGCTACCGATTGGCGAGAGCCACTGCGCAAATCCTGAACATATACCTGTGGGCGGCGATTCTCAAAAAACACATAGGCCAGACGTGTCCCATCTGGGGACCAAGCCGGGGACAAGATAGGATCCCGGGCTGAGAGGATGGTAGCTGGGTTGTAGCCGTCAGAATCAGCCACTTGTAAGGTATAAGTGGTGTGTTTACCCCGAGCAGGGGTGGCCAATACATAAGCTATACGGGTATCAAATGCCCCCCGTTCTCCCGTGAGACGCTCGTAAATAATGTCAGCAATGCGGTGGGCCACCCGCCGCAGTTCGCTTTCTCGGACGGTAAAGCTATAACCAGCCATCCGTGCCCCTTTGAAAACGTCGAATAGCTCAAACTGGACCGTATAACCACCGCCCGCCGGTCGCACTCGCCCCACCACTAAGTTTTCACTGCCCAGTGAACGCCAATCGGCAAAGTTAACTTCAGCCATATCCCGAGGGCGGGCAATTAGATCCCGCTCAGCTAGGGGAGAAAATCGGCCAGTACGGCGAATATCAGCACCGATGACCGCAGCTATATCGGTAGGCGGTGTACCACCATCGTAACCGAAGGGCACAATGGCAATAGGGGACGCGCCCTCCTGCCCACCCGTGATTTCGATATTCATAACGGCGTGGGCTGAGGTGGCGCTAAACCAAGCAGTAATACACAGAAGCAAGGACAGGCGCTTAACCACGGTAATCTAATCCTCTGGCTTAAACATAAGTCGTAAACTCAGTAGGTGTAAGAAGCAACCTACTGCTGGGGTCCTCCCCCGGTTTGCTCCCCTGATCCAGGCTTTTTAGCCTCGTCTGGCTTGCTTTGCTTACTTTCCGGGCGAGGCTTCCCCCATCCTGGATGCTGTGATCTCCCATCATCAGGTTTATTTCCTTGTTGATACTTAAGCGATTGAGGTGCTGATGGTGGAGGAGACTGGGCCCCCGGTGGTGAAAGAGGTTGGGGCCTTGCTGGTGGATTCTGCGCTGGCACCGGCGGCTGTTTTGCTTCAACACCTCTACGATTGCCTTCTGGCCCTCTTCCAGGCTCGGGCTTTCTGGCATCATCCCCTGCACGCCATTCCTTCCCCTCTCGGCGATGACCATCACCATCCCTAGAATCGTGGTGATCACGGTAATCCCTCGAGCGGTCATCATAACCATGATCGCGATAGGACTCCCTGGGGCGGTCGTCGTAGCCACGGTCATGACGATAATCCCTGGAGCGGTCGTTGTAGACAGGCTCTCGGTAGTAATCCCTCGGACGATTGTCATAATCGCGGTAAACCCTCCTAGGTCTTCCGTCTCCTTCATCAAGGTCCGAGTCCATAGGCACGCAGCCAACCATTACCAATATCACCGGCAGTGTTAACAACATTGTTAAAACACTCGTCCCCATAGTCTCCCCCTTAGTTATTTGGCCTTGTTATTGTGTGTTAATTTAATCTTCTGGTTTGAACGTAAACTCAATCTCCTGGAATCGTTCAAAAAGCCGAGTATCGGAAGGCAACGGTAAGGGATCAGCCTTACGCACTGCCCGCTCTACTGATTGCCGAAAGGCGCTGTCGCCACCGTTACAATGATTGACAGTGACGTCAGCAACCCCCCCCCCAGGCATCAATTTTACCCGCACCTTGCAGGAAGCATCATTGCCGGCCACCCCAGGCCGTAACCAGCTACGGCGTACCTTGTCTTTAATAAGCACGGTATAGCGACTAACCACTTCTTGGTCTTGGCGGGCTTGCTCGCCAGATCGGGCCGCTTCAGCTCTTCCTCGCGCTTCCCGCTCCAACTGATCTCTTAACTCCTGTTCCGCCGCCTTACGAGCGCCTTCCTCCGCTTTGCGTTTATCGTCAGCTGCTCGCTTAGCTGCTTCCTCCGCTTTGCGTTTATCGTCCGCTGCTTTACGGGCAGCCGCTTCCTCATCGGCCTTGTGTTTTGCCTCTTCTGCTCGACGCTTGTCTTCTTCCGCCCGACGCTTATCTTCTGCTGCCTTACGGGCAGTCTCTTCGGCTTTACGCTTTTCTTCCGCTGCGTGTTTGGCCTCTTCGGCCTTACGTTTTTCTTCGGCGGCTTTATGGGCGGCTTCTTCCTCAGCTTTGCGTTTTTCTTCTGCTATCCGTTTGGCTTCCTCAGCTTTTCGCTTTTCCTCACTGACTCGTTTGGCGTCATCGGCTTTACGTTTTTCTTCAGCAGCTCGTTTCTCCTCGGCAGCCCGCTTAGCATCCTCTACTTTGCGTTTCTCCTGGATCTGGTGCTCCCGCTCTTCTTCTGCTTTACGCCGTTCCTCCGCCTGTCTCTTATACACATCTGACGCTGCCGACGATACTCCTTGTGTA
>CAWUNB010000169.1:0-4973 GCA_963923745.1 uncultured Thiotrichales bacterium | reverse complement strand
CGTCGGCAGCGTCAGATGTGTATAAGAGACAGGGGCTTTACCCCGACTGCGGGAAATGTTTGACGCCCAAGGGTTGAACTTGACTGATGCCGGGGTTTACCAACAATCCAGCTTTGATCGGAGTGGGCAAGGGGCTAACCAGCAAGGGCAAAACGGGAACCGCCCGTCTTTCTGGAGCTTTGGCGGAGAGGGAAGCGATAGCGGGGTGAGTGAACCCCTATTAACCACTCGGCGCGGTCGGGGGATGGTGGATTACTATGCCTAACCCTGAAGGACGGTTGTCCCATTCTGCGGTCAAGGGTAGAGTGACGACCGTTTGACCCGGTGAGCGAGCATGACTTCTATTCCTGAATACACTGCTAGTGAAATTCAAGCTGTCCAAGACGCCATCGATCGCCGCTATGGCCGGTCCATGGTAATCGAAGTGGTAGAAACCGAGTTACGCCTCCATCCCGATGACCGGGAAGTGACTCCTTGCCCTGCTTTGTACTGGGAAGGGCGAGCTGCCCGTTTTCTCGTCACCAAAACGGGGGAGAGCCGCTACCGTCCTCTGTTCTTCTATCGGGTGCGGACGGTTTACACCACAGACCTGCTTGAATACGACAACCTGCAAGACGGCGTTACTGCCATCCTTAAGGCTCAGGCCGATCACGAAGCTAAGGGCGGCGAAGGATAAGCCCGGCTTCTTGTTTTCCCCCGCCTGTTGGGGGCCTTCCAGCGGTGATTAAATCGCCGTGTATAAAAAGTCGTTACTTGAGAGAGCACAGCCATGCCAAAAAACGCATTTTATGCCCAGTCCGGTGGTGTTACCGCCGTTATCAATGCCTCCGCCTGCGGCGTATTAGAAACGGCCCGCCAGTATCCTGGACAGATTGGCAAACTTTACGCAGGCCGTAATGGCATCATTGGTGCCCTAACGGAAGATCTGATTGACACCAGTGTGGAATCAGCCGAAGCCATCGCGGCGCTACGGCATACCCCTTCTGGGGCCTTTGGTTCTTGCCGTTACAAGCTCAAGGGACTGGATAAAAGCCGAGCAGAATACGAACGGCTGATTGAAGTATTCAAGGCCCATGATATTGGCTATTTTTTCTACAACGGAGGCGGTGATTCCGCAGATACTTGCCACAAAGTATCCCAGCTTTCTGATGCAATGGGTTTTCCCATTCAAGCCGTTCACGTTCCTAAGACAGTAGATAATGATTTACCCATTACCGATAACTGTCCTGGTTTCGGTTCAGTAGCGAAGTATATTGCCGTTTCTACTCGGGAAGCTTCTTTTGACGTTGCTTCCATGTGCAAAACATCCACTAAGGTGTTTGTGGTAGAAGTGATGGGGCGCCACGCAGGATGGATTGCAGCGGCCGGTGGATTAGCTTCCACCCCAGATACTGAAATTCCCATTATTATTTTGTTCCCTGAAATACCTTTTGATGAAGCTCGTTTCTTGGCTTTAGTGAAGAGCAAGGTAGATCAATTCGGTTATTGCACCGTTGTTGTTTCTGAAGGAGTACGTAATGCTGATGGGAATTTCTTAGCAGAAGCTGGCGGCAAAGATGCGTTCGGTCATTCCCAATTAGGTGGCGTTGGACCTGTTATTGCCCAATTGATCAAAGACCGCTTAAATTACAAATTCCACTGGGCCGTAGCCGATTATTTGCAGCGGGCAGCCCGTCACCTCGCTTCTAAATCCGATGTAGAGCAAGCTTATGCCATGGGTAAAGCCGCCGTGGAATATGCGGTAGCTGGACATAATGCCATTATGCCCACGGTGGTACGGACTTCCGATGCTCCCTACACCTGGACCGTGGGTATGGCACCGTTAGCAGAAGTGGCTAATGTGGAAAAGAAGATGCCCAAGGAATTTATTAGCGCTGATGGTTTCAGCATTACTGATGAATGCCGGCGTTATTTGCAACCGCTGATTTTGGGTGAAGACTATCCCCCCTATAAAGATGGTATGCCCCAATACGTTCGGTTGCAAAATGTTGCCGTGGCGAAAAAGCTGCCTGAATTTATCGTGAAGTAACTGCCGTCTTAGTAGTTACGCCATTTTATTATTTTTAAGCTGGTCATCCCCGCGAAAGCGGGGATCCAGACGGGACCATGACAGGTACACAGGAGGAATGTTATGGGGTATCCCCTAAAGAAACTACTGATCTTTCTGTTCCCTGTCGTGGTAATGGCCGGTACTGGTCCTGAACCCCAAACGACGGCACTGGTGGAAGCACTACGGCGAGCGGCACCAGATACCACCGATCCGGGACTTTACAGTGATTGGCGGATGCGCCCCACCACTATTGCCGCTTGGACTAAGCGCTGCACTGGGGTGGCCATGCCAGCGGAAGAACTGGCCGCTAACCCCATCTTGGCTCGGGAAACGGTAACTTGTGTCATGGGTTCAACATTGGCACGAGAGCTGGTTACCAGTGGTGGTAACGAGGAGCTGGCCATACAACGGGCGGCGGCTTGGTGGATGTTAGGCGATCCGGAACAATACCAAGCACCAACCATCGCTACCTGGATGGGCAGGCTAATGAGTAACTACCGGCAGTTACGTAATCTTTACTAGGATTTAGGATTGAAGATGGGAGGGAGAAAAAATCCCTCCCGTTTCTTTCAACTAGCGGGCGAGGTAAGCAGGTCGCACGTTACTGGCAGTAAAGCCGTCTTCCTTCTGCTCACTGCCTTTGAGATAAAACTCCACCACTGTATCTCGGTTCTGCATGTCGTCTTGGGTCAATCCCTCTGCCAATTCATTAACATGGCAGAATACGCTACGGTAACGGGAATCAGGATCTCGAGCGTCGGTTATCCATAAATTAGGGCCAATGGTGTGCATGAACCGTAAAAAACCATAGCCCTTATCTGGGAACCACTTGGTGGGGACACCGCGCACGCAAGCATTAACCCCACCCCAATCATTTTTTGGCTCATGGGGAAAAGGCAGTAAATCAGGAACAAGATAGCCGTTATAAAAACCATCTACTTGCCGAATCAATTCTCGGGAAATATTTTGGAAAGCTAACAGTTCTACCCGGATTCCTTTATCTTGTAGTGCGTTAACTACTTGTAAAAAATCTCCATCCCCAGTTACCAATAATACTTGATCTAAGTGAGCGGATTGCAGCATAACATCAACCGCTAAATCTAAATCAGAATTTGCCTTGGTTGTAACATTGCCTTCTTCATCTCGGTAGCGGCGTAATTCTTTTACTACAATCTTCCAACCAAAATCGCGAACTGTCTGTTGGTAACCACGGGTTTTCTTCGCATACTCTGGATCTATTTGTGCTCGTTCCCGATCGAAAGCCAAATAAGTGTTTAAGCGTAATAGAATACCTCCATCCCGAGCGGCGAAACGACGGAGAATGTCATAACGCATCTGATAACCGCCGTTCATTTTGATATTTTCGGCATCCACATAGACACCAATCTTCAAATTTTCAGCCAAAATAACCTCCACAAGTGAAATAGCAACAACTCATGTCGATGGAAAAAGGAAAAAAGTTAGACATGAGCAAAGAAAAAGACGGGGGTCATAAACGACGACCCGACAGTCCATGGATGGCTTGTCCCTAGCAACGCTTCCAGCAGTAATACCCCGTTACCGGGGGGTAGCATTTTGGTGGCAGTATCCACCAAGAACAACCCTAATTAACTGATTCCTTTCACTACAGCAGCTGCATCATCATCCTGTTTTATTACCGATCCCCTCCCGATCGACCAGGCCATTTAGATGATGGACCCAGTTCGGTTTCGTCATCACCTTCCCAACCGGGTAAAGGATAACGGTGAGAACGATCCCCGGACCCTTTATTGGGGGGATCCCAAGGAGAGAACTCAGAACTTTCACTTATTTGGGACAACCCCTTCATCAATCCAGCCAGCTGGCCAGGCGCGGTACTGTTCGTCCCTTCGTCGCTGGCAACTTCACTTTCCCTCGGCTGCTGAAAGAAATCCCCTCTCAAGTCTAGCTCATCAGCTGATACTGGCCATTTTTCGACCTCTTCTTCCTGTTGAGTGATAGAGAAACCCGGTGTTGTCAAATTTTCTCCACCGCTTTCAGCTAAAGAATCCCCTAAAGAATCCCATAGATCGTCAGATGTGCTGGCAATAATCGGGGCGCGGGGAGGCTCCTCCTGGATTGGCAAGATCTCAGGGACCGCAGCAACTAAGGGAGGTTCCTCTATCGCTGAGGGATCTTTTATGACCCAGCCAAAACGCATACCCGCATCAACACCACGATCTACCAAACCCACTAAGGAAAAGGATTGTCCCGGTTGAGTTTCTAAATCAAACAGGGTACTGGCTAAGCCAATTTCTAGCGCTAACCTATTTTCAAAAGGATTCTGCTGGAGAACGGTTTCCACTTCAGTAAGGGCGGTGGAAGTAAAAGTAAGGGTCAATTGTTGTTGATTGGCCAGAATAGTCGTGCGCTGTTGTAGGTAGCGTAACGCTTGCTGGGACTGGTGCAGCGGAGACAGGGGAGCAAATACTGTCACTGAACCACTAAGGTTGGAAATGAAGGATAATTTCCCTCGTTGGCCAAAGTGATGGTGCAAATTGGCGGTCAGTTGCTGGCGCCATTGACCATAGCCCTTCGTCATTTCTCCTTCACTTCCCAGGTAGCTGGTAAAAATGAAAATGGTTTCGCTAAAAGAAACCGTTTCTCCCCAAGCGCTGGTCAGTTGCCCCTGTTGGAGAATAGCTTGCAGCGAATCCAATAAACCGGAATAAGCCCGTTCCAGTTGTTCAATAACCAGCACAGTGAAGGGTTGATGGGCTACTGTTTCTAGCAACGCTCCTCGGTAATACCCCCGTTGATCCCGTACCAACAAACGGTCGGCTTGTTGGCGGGTGGTGTAGTCGGCCATATCGAAGCGCATTAGCCGGTCTTCCCGACCAAATAACTGCTCTGCCAACCCCTGAGCCAGGGGAATTTGTCCAACCCCTGGGGGACCGGAAAAAAA
>CAWUNB010000168.1:0-5006 GCA_963923745.1 uncultured Thiotrichales bacterium | reverse complement strand
ATACAAATAGGGGAATTTTCCATAAAAGGGTGCTATGTTTTATCTTGTTGCTTCTGGAGCATTGAGTCAGCCAAAGTCCTTATCTGCCAAAGTGGGGACAATCCAGGTGGGAAGCCAGTCGGTGCAGCCTGGGCTATGTCACCTACAAGTAAAACCCACCGGTTTAGCCGGTGGGTTTTATTTGTCAGCCTACCCAGAAAACTGCTGTTCGCAGTCTTGATAGCAAATTGACAAATCTTACAAATCGCCCTGAGAACCAGCGGTAATAATGGTTAGCATGGCACCATTAGTGGAAACCGCAATGGTACGCAAATCATCAGGTAGGGGGATCTTATTTATTAACATATCGAGGTTCAGCATAGTAAGCCAGAATTGCCCCTTGTCGTCTTCGACGAGGGCAACACGACAAGGCATGTAGGCGGCATAAATTGGATTGAACTGTACCATTTTTATAGCATCTTCTGGATTACAGAATTGCAAAATTTCCAAGCGGCCCGATTTAATACCCCTCGCTTGCACCTCCTTAGAAACCTCCTGCTGTCCTACAATTTTCATATTAATTTCAGAGGCTTTATTCAGCATAGACTGAATTGCTTGCTCTGGTGTGACACCAGGTTGCAAAGAAACTTTTAACACAGTTTGGCCTATGTCAAAAATTTCAATAAGGGGAACAGCCATTTTTTCTTGAGCATCTGGTGCTGAAGTTGCGGCTGATTCAGGTAAATCAACGGCTATTGCTAGATTAATCAATAATAAAGTTAATCCGATAAACGTAAAATATTGATAACGCTTCATAGTCAGTCTCCTATATTAATCATCAAGGGTCGAAATATAAGCTAAAATATCTCGTAGATCGGATTCTGTATAATCCTTAAAGGTTTCATCCTTTGGATCGTTATCATGGTAACGTTTTTTGGCATTAAATATTTGAATTTGTCTAGCTAAATAAGGTGTGTACTGACCGGCTAGCGGTGGTGATTTCTTTTTTGCTTTTCCTTCTCCTTTGCGACCATGACAATCTTTGCAATCGCTATCATAAATTTTGCTGCCATTCTCTACATTACCTTCAGCTGTAGGGATATTTTGAGGAGCTTTTTGTGATAAATCGATAGCTGATATATAAGCTACCAAATTTTTTACATCTTGCTCTGGCATATTATGCAAACCGCCAATAATACTCATTGCCTGAATGTTCGGATTGTAATTTTGCCCCTTGCGAAAATCTTCAACTCTCTTTCGCAAATAGTACTCTGGCATACCAGCCAAGCGAGGATAAGCACCATTGAAAATACCTTGAGACCACAGGCCATGGCATAAGGCACAAGTACGGTGGAGATTAGCCCCTCGTTCCAGATCAACGTCATTAGCAACGGCTGCACCGAGAGGCAGGCCAACCGTCGCCAGCATCAACAATAACAATTTGTTACTTCGCATTGGTTACTCCTTGTGTGGGTATTATTACCTATCTCGGTCACTCATATTTGTCTTCGTTACCGAGCCATTGGCGTCCGCATCCTAATGCTTAGTCGCTCGCCATCGTGGCTCCTGCCTACGCATTGTCGAAGAAGCGGTTCAGGTTTTGCGGGACGCCCGCATTCCGGGAAAGGTGCCAGCGTCGCCGGCGCTTGGAGGTGCTCGTCCTCCCCGCACATCACTTTCGGGCCTACCACCCGTAGCCAATGCTAAAATATTTCGGGCAGCGTTGGTATCCCGATCATGAAGGGTGCCGCAATCAAGGCAAGTCCATATTCCATTCTCCGTTCCGCTTCGCTATGCAATCGGGCACGGGGCTCGTTCACTATCTTTGGTGAGCCTCGGGAGGGTTATAGGAGTAGCAAACTGGACACCGTTCCCTGAGCGAAGTCGAAGAGAACAGGAAACAAAAAAATAAAATAGGCTGAAGCGACTTTACTTAATCCGTGGCAATGGTTTTCCAGTGAGGAATGCCGTTGCACCTGTGACGACGAGTAAGCCATTGGATAAATTTTTTCCTAAGTTCGCCGCAATCGAAACGCTTTTACTGAAAGATTTTAGCAAATATTTAAATGGTCGATCTTCCAAATTTTCACTATCATAGCAATTTTCAATAGGAACCAATATGTCAAATAATTTTTCATTAGAAGATGCGGAAAAAGACAGCGCAGAAAAATTAAAAGAATTAAATGAAGCAGATACTCGAAAATTAATTGATCAGCAATTGCGTCAAGCTGGTTGGGAAGTGAATTCAACAACACTACGATTTAATACCGGCGCTCGTCCTCAAAAAGGCTATAATCGAGCGATTGCTGAATGGCCAACGGCCAGTGGCCCAGCTGATTATGTGCTCTTTGTTGGTTTAACGCCTCTGGCCATTATTGAAGCCAAACGTAAAAATGTAGATGTCTCGAGTTCTCTACAACAAGCTAAACGTTATAGTCGTAATTTTACCTCTAGTCCAGAACTACGGTTAGTTTTTGACCATATTAAAAAAGGTGAAAATAATGAAGCATTTCATATTCCCTTTGTTTTTTCCACTAATGGTCGTCCCTTCTTACGGCAATTAGCAACGAAAAGCGGTATTTGGTTTTGCGATCTACGACAACCCGATAATATCGGGCGTCCCCTGGAAGGTTGGTATACCCCGGAAGGGTTGACGGCGCTGATAAAACAGGATGAAACAGCGGCCCATAGTCAATTGGCTGAAATGGCTTTTAATTATCAATTTTCTCTGCGCTATTACCAACAGGAAGCGATTCGGGCTACCGAGGAAGCGATTAAAGCGGGACAGCGGCAAATTTTACTAGCCATGGCTACCGGTACCGGTAAAACGAAAACTTGTATTGCCTTAGTTTATCGTTTACTAAAAGCACAACGTTTTCATCGTATTCTTTTTTTGGTAGACCGTTCGGCGTTAGGAGAGCAAGCGGCTAATGCTTTTAAAGAGACAAGAATGGAAAGTCTCCAAGCTTTTGCTGATATTTTTGGTATTAAAGAATTAGATGAATCGACACCTGATACTGATACGGCTGTTCATATCGCTACCGTGCAGGGTATGGTGCATCGGTTATTATTTCCCGCTGAGGATAGGATTGCCCCGAGCGTTGATCAATATGATTGTATTGTGGTGGACGAATGTCATCGTGGTTATCTATTGGATCGGGAATTATCGGACACCGAGCGGACTTTCCGTAGCGAAGAAGATTACCTTTCTAAGTATCGCCAAGTATTAGATTATTTTGATGCTTGCAAAATTGGCTTGACCGCAACGCCGGCTCTTCATACCGCCCAAATTTTTGGTGTGCCGATTTATAATTATAGTTACCGCGAAGCGGTTATTGATGGTTTTCTTGTTGATTATGAACCACCAATACAAATTAACACTGAATTATCTACCCACGGAATTCATTGGCAAGTCGGTGAACAGGTCAAAGTTTACGATCCGCGTCGCCAAGAAATCAGTTCCTTTACCGCTACGGATGAAATTAAGCTGGATATTGCTGCTTTTAATAAAAAAGTTATTACCGAATCTTTTAACAAAGTAGTTTGTCATCATCTGGCAACCGAGTTGGATCCGACTTCTCGACGCAAGACATTAATATTTTGTGCGACCGATAGTCATGCTGATATGGTGGTCGATTTACTTAAACAGGCGTTTGCCGCACAATACGGTAAAGTTGAAGATGATACTGTGATAAAAATTACTGGAGCCGCTGACAAACCGTTGCAATTGATTCGACGTTTTAAGAATGAACGTAATCCCAATGTAGCGGTAACGGTTGATCTACTAACAACGGGGATTGATGTTCCAGAAATTTGCAATTTAGTATTTTTACGCCGGGTAAATAGTCGAATTTTATTTGATCAGATGTTGGGGCGAGCGACTCGTTTATGTGATTTTGATGGTATGGATCGCAAGGAAACCTTTCGGGTCTTTGATGCCGTAGGGATTTTTGCAACAATCGGCCAAATGAGTGCGATGCAACCGGTCGTTGTTAATCCTCAGATTGGTTTTTCTCAATTAATTCAGGAGTTAATTACAGTTAAAGATGATAAAGCTCGCCAATTAGTACGGGAGCAATTGTTGGCTAAACTGCAAAGCAAAAAACGCCATCTATCAGATGCGGTGCGTCAGGATTTTCAAACTCATACCGGTTTATCGCCACAGGCTTTTATCGACAAACTGAAAACAATATCTATTACTGAGGTAGCGGATTGGCTTGTACAATATCCTCAATTAGGGGAAATTTTGGATCCTCCTGGTACGGGGGTCGCTCCAAGGGTGTTTATTTCGGAACATGAGGATTCCCTGCATAGCGTGGAGCGAGGCTACGGTAAAACGCAAAAGCCAGCCGATTACCTGGAAGAATTTACTGCTTTTATCCGCAGCCACAGCAATGACATCCCCGCTTTATTGACCGTGGTGACTCGTCCTCGTGAGCTGACTCGCAAGCAATTACGGGAATTGGCCATGATCCTTGATAAAGCCGGTTTTAGTGAAGCCCGTCTGGCCACTGCTTGGCAGGAAATGACCAGCCAGGATATCGCGGCTCGCATTGTTGGCTTTATTCGTCAAGCTGCTTTAGGGGATGCCCTGTTACCCTATGGGGAGCGCGTTGATCACGCGCTGCAAAAATTGTTGACCAGTCGCTCTTGGACTTCGCCACAACGGGATTGGCTAAAGCGTATCGCGGCCCAGACTAAGGCCAATAATTTGGTGGATCGGGAGGCTTTGGATGATCCTGATTTGGTGTTTCGTCGGGAGGGCGGTGGTTTTACTCGCCTGAATAAGTTATTTGATGGTGAGCTTCAGCAGGTATTGGAGGCGTTTAATGATTCGCTATGGCCACCAGCGGCATGAAATGGCTCTGTCATGCCCATGTAGACGGATCCCATTTCAGTTTTTGGTTTTTCGTTCCCTTCGACTTCGCTCAGGGAACGTTCGCGGGGATCCCGCATAAAAAGCTTGAATGCCCGCTTTCGCGGGCATGACGAGAGTGGGTAAGTCAAGCGACGGAATCGCTCCCTGA
>CAWUNB010000167.1:0-5011 GCA_963923745.1 uncultured Thiotrichales bacterium | reverse complement strand
TTCACTTGACAGGTTCTGCTTCGGCTATTTTAGAAGCTAGTCAGATTTTAAAAAACCTTTATCAAGTGACTGCAACTGAGACAATAGATCCCCCTCGCGTTCATCTGCATATTCAGGAAGTAGCGGGGGATACTCTCGCGACTAGCACTTTATCTCCAGTTAACAATTCTACGACAGAAATCGCTATCCGTACTCGTATCGGAGTTATTCGAGGACGTAGCCCAAATCAACGCCGTTATCTACAGGCGATCCATGATTATGATCTCAATTTTGGCGTAGGACCTGCGGGAACTGGTAAAACTTACCTTGCGGTTGCTTGTGCGGTGGATGCTTTAGAACGAGAGCGAGTTCGTCGTTTAGTGTTAGTACGTCCAGCAGTGGAAGCCGGAGAGCGATTGGGTTTTCTACCGGGCGATATGGCACAAAAAATTGATCCCTATCTACGTCCTCTTTACGATGCTTTATATGAGATGTTGGGTTTTGATCGAGTAACCAAGCTCCAAGAGCGCCATATTATCGAAGTAGCCCCATTGGCTTTCATGCGGGGACGAACGTTGAATGATTCTTTTATCATTCTGGATGAGGCCCAGAATACCACAGTAGAGCAAATGAAGATGTTTTTAACGCGAATTGGTTTTGGATCTACTGTGGTAGTAACGGGTGATGTTACTCAAGTAGATTTACCTCGAGATCGTCGCTCTGGCCTACGTCATGCTATTGAAATCCTTAATGGGATAGAAGGCATGTCATTTACTTTCTTTCAGGCACAAGATGTCGTTCGTCATCCTCTGGTTGCTCGAATTGTGGCGGCCTATGATAATCATTCTCGGGAACCGGGGTAATGGATACAGCAATAGAAGTACAGTATGGTATAGAAGATGGCACTCTTCCTTCAGCTAACCAGTTGATCTGTTGGGCGAAAGCCGCCCTTGCAGATCGTCGTCCCAATGCAGAAATGACAATTCGGATAGTCGATGAAGCCGAAATGGCTGATTACAACGCCCGCTATCGAGGCAAAGAAGGACCGACTAATGTTTTATCCTTCGATTATGAGCCCATGCCCGGTGTCGAGTTACCCCTTATCGGTGATCTATTGATCTGTGCCACTGTTGTAGAAAGGGAAGCGCTACAACAAAATAAGACCTCTGATGCCCATTGGGCCCATATAGTCATTCATGGCACGCTGCACTTATTGGGTTTTGATCATGTAGAACCAGCAGAAGCCATCGTTATGGAAACCCTTGAAACGACAATCCTCGCCCAGTTAGGCTACTCAAATCCTTATTTGGAAGACTAGAGATTAACCGTTATGAAGGAAGATCGACTTACTAGCCCCCACCCTTCCCGCTCTTGGTTGGAACGAATCGGCCAAGCCCTATCGGGTGAACCTCGAGACCGAGGTGAACTTATTGAGCTATTGCGAGACGCCCGCACCCGTGAACTAATGGACAGTGATTCGCTGTTAATGATTGAGGGGGTGCTGCAAGTGGGGGAAGAACGGGTACGGGATATCATGATCCCCCGTTCCCAAATGGTAGTGGTAGAACGAGATGCGTCATTGCAAGATATTTTGCCAGTAGTAGTAGAATCTGCTCACTCCCGTTTTCCGGTAATTGGTGATAGCCGAGATGAAGTGTTGGGAATTCTGTTGGCTAAAGATTTGTTAAGTTATTTTATAAATAACCGGAATGGCCCTTTCAATATAGGAGATGTACTCCGGCCAGTAGTATTTATTCCTGAAAGTAAACGTCTTAATGTACTATTGAAGGAATTTCGTGCTAGCCGTAATCACATGGCTGTGGTAGTGGATGAATATGGCGGTGTAGCAGGATTAGTAACTATTGAAGATGTATTGGAACAAATTGTTGGGGAAATTGCTGATGAGCACGATATTGAGGAAGATACCTTTATTGTCATCCAAAGTGAGGGTGAATTTTTAGTTAAGGCACTAACTCCCATCAGTGATTTTAACGAATACTTTTCTACTCAGTTCAGTGATGAAGAATTTGATACTCTGGGAGGGCTGGTAATGAATGGTTTTGGGCGTATGCCCCGGCGAGGAGAAACGTTAACAATGGAAGGACTACGTTTTAAAGTTGTCCGAGCCGACATGCGCCGAATTCACCTATTACAAGTTAGCCGCTTAGATATAGCGCCTACTACTGAATTGATTACTTGAATATATTGATCCAACTTTAGTTTTCAATTCTTGAAAATATCAATTAATAGGCTAATGCTTCCTGCCGTTTCCCTGAAAGCGCACTGGTTGCCTCTGTTGGCAGGTGTCCTGTTGCCGTTAGCTTTCGCCCCACTGAATTTTTCTCTCCTAGCCCTATTTGTGCCCTTGGTACTGTATGTCCGTTGGGAAGGAGTACCTCCTCGGCAGGCTTTTAAGGATGGCTACTGGTTTGGGTTAGGTTTCTTCGGAGTAGGAGTAAGTTGGATATTCGTTAGCATCCACGACATGGGAGACCTCCCCCTCGGATTAGCGATTCTATTAACTGGAGTATTCATTGCCTTCCTAAGTTTGTTTCCTGCTACGCAGGGTCTACTAGCTGCTCGGCTATTTCCCCAACCCGGATGGAAACGTTCAGTACTCGCCATGCCCGCTTTGTGGGTAGCCTGGGAAGGATTACGGGGCTGGGTTTTCACTGGATTTCCTTGGCTCTATCTTGGCTATAGCCAACTAGGGGGCCCCCTAGAAAGTTTTGCCCCCCTCTTGGGAGTACTAGGGGTTTCTCTAGCGGTGGCCAGTGGATCCGGTATGTTGCTATGTGCTTGGCGGGCAACGGATTGGTGGCAACGAGGAGGATGGTTAATAGGGGCAGTCAGCTTGGGAGGGATAGGTCTGGCTCTACACCACTATCCCTGGACCCAATCCAACGGTTCTCCCCTCTCGGTGGCCTTGGTGCAAGTTGCCATTCCCCAAACGGTCCGTTGGCAACCGCAACGGCGGCAAGAATCAGTTCGCCGCTATCTAGATCTCAGTCGTCGCCATTGGGGAACTCAAATCATCGTTTGGCCAGAAAATGCCTTACCCGTGTTCTACCACGAAGCAGCTAATTTTCTTGATGAATTAGCTCGCGAAGCCAAGGAACGAGGGACGGAGCTGCTTATTGGTTTGCCGGTAATGGATCTGGATAGAGACCGATATTACAACGGCCTTGTGAGTCTGCCTGGAGGGGAAATCTACCGAAAGCAGCAGTTAGTACCCTTTACTGAATTTTTGCCCTTCAAAAATTGGTTGGGGCGATTGATCACGTTCCTCCAAATTCCTATGTCGGATTTCTCCCCAGGCTCTTCCCAACAACCTCCTTTAACGGTGGCTAACCGGCGGGTGGGAGTCACCATTTGCTACGAAGCGGCTTTTCCCCAGACAGTTGCTGCCGCTTTGCCAGACGCTGATCTACTGGTCAACATCAGCAACGATGGGTGGTTTGGTCGCTCTCTTGCTCCCCACCAACATTTACAAATGGCCCAGATGCGGGCCTTGGAAACTGGGCGTTTCCTATTACGGGGGGCTAATACCGGCATCTCAGCGCTGATTGACCCTTACGGCCAAGTAATTCGCCGCTCTTCCCAATTTGAAGATGACGTAGTGACCGGGGAGGTGCTACCCATGACCGGATCAACTCCCTATGTCATCTTGGGAGACAGGGTGTTATGGACTTTGTTGATACTGTTGTTGGTTGCCGCTTACAGGAGTAGTAACTCTGGCTCAGGATAATCCGTCCCCCATACCGCAGCGAGGGCTGTTTCTGCAGGTTTTGTCCCGCCTGTAACCCCCATCCAAATTTTTCCTTGGTCATTGGTCCCTCTGAGCAAATGTTGCTCACCTAATCGCCGTTGTACCTGCCGCGCTACCGCAGATCCGGTATCGATAATGGCCACTTCAGCGCCCAACAAGGGCTCAAGGAGGGGGCGTAAGGGCGGAAAATGGGTACAACCAAGAATGATGGTATCCACGCCAGCCCCTTGTAGAGGAGCGAGGCAATGGGCCACGGTGCGCTGAGCGTGCTGGGAAGTGATGTCTCCTGCTTCTACCAGGGCGACCAATTCGGGACAGGGGCGACTGACTACCCGGATATGACTAGCGAAGCGAGCCAACAGGGCCGCGTAGCGGGTACTGGCTAACGTTCCGGCGGTGGCCAACACCCCGACGATGCCATTTCGGGTCGCCGCTGCTGCGGGCTTAACTGCCGGCTCCATGCCGATGACGGGGATGGTGGGTTCGTAGTGGTGACGCAACTCAGCCACCGCCGCTGCGGTCGCGGTATTACAGGCGACCACTAGGGCTTTAGCCCCCTGCCCGACTAACCAGGTACTGAGGGTGCGAGCCCGTTGTCGAATCTCGCTGGCCGGACGAGGACCGTAGGGACAATAGGCTTGATCGGCGATGTACAGCAGATCTTCCCCCGGGAGGCGTTGCCGTAGGTGACGCAAGACCGACAGCCCACCTACCCCGGAATCGAAAACGCCAATGGGACCGATGCGCCCCATGAGCCGCCTCTAGTGCCCCTGCATCTCCGCTGGAATGCCACTGGCTCGTTCAGCCTTGGTAGCCTCCCGCACGCTATCGACTTTCACGCGATAGCGCAGGGTTTTCCCTGCAAAGGGATGGTTGCCGTCTACCGTGAGCTTGCCGTTGCCAATATGGGAAACGGTGAAGGTATGGGGTTCGCCTCGCTCGTTTTCCATGGCGACTTGAGCGCCGACATAGCGAAACTCGTCTGGTACGTTATCCAGATCATCGGTGAAGGTCAGTTCGGGGCGATGAGGACCAAACGCTTGTTTCGGGGATAAAGTCACTTCTACGCTGTCACCGGGGGATTTTCCGGCTAAAGCCCGTTCTATTTGGGGAAACAGCGGACCGGCTACGCCATGCACATAGCCCACCGGTAGATCCGACTGTTCTAGCACTAAGCCCTGCTCGTCCTGGATAACGTAGGTGACATAAACCACCTGACCCAAAGCAACCCGGGACATAGCTCTTCCTCACAAGGCAAGAAAA
>CAWUNB010000166.1:0-5021 GCA_963923745.1 uncultured Thiotrichales bacterium | reverse complement strand
GAGATGTGTATAAGAGACAGGAAATGTTGCGGGGTGGGATTACTTGCTTTAACGATATGTACTTTTTTCCCGAGGAGACGGCTAAGGCTGCTGAGCTCGCAGGTATTCGCGCCTGTGTCGGTCTCATCGTATTGGATTTTCCTACCGCCTGGGCCGCCGATGGTCCCGGTTATTTGGCCTTAGCCCGGGCGGTCCATGATCGCTGGCAGGGTCATCCCCGGGTTTACCCCATTTTGGCTCCCCACGCTCCTTACACCGTATCCGATCCCTCTCTTCAACAAACCCGGGATCTGGCAGACGCACTAAATCTCCCTATTCATATCCACGTCCATGAGAGCGCCCACGAAGTTGCCGATGCTCTTGCCGTTTCCGGAGAGCGGCCTCTAGCCCGTTTAGAACGACTCGGACTGCTTTCTCCTCGGTTGCTAGCGGTCCACATGACTCAGTTATTGGACGAGGAAATTGAACGGTGCGCCCATCATGGTGTTCACGTTATTCACTGTCCCGAATCTAATCTCAAGCTGGCTTCTGGTTTTTGTCCCACCGCCCGGCTAATAGCGGCTGGAGTAAATGTAGCCCTAGGAACAGACGGAGCTGCCAGTAATAACGATTTGGACCTTCTAGGGGAATTACGCACTGCTGCCCTACTGGCAAAGGCGGTGGCTGGTGATGCAGCTGCTTTTCCAGCCCAACAAGCCCTCTACGCTGCAACCTTAGCTGGTGCTAAAGCATTGGGTTTAGAGGCTGAATTGGGTTCTTTGGAGCTGGGTAAAGCCGCTGATGTGGTGGCCCTAAACTTAGCAGATGTCCCTAGTCAGCCGGTCTATCACCCTCTGTCCCAACTGGTCTATAGCGCTAATCGCAATGCCGTCAGCGATGTCTGGGTTGCCGGTCAGCCCGTTGTTCGTCAGGGGCGTCTGACTCGCCTTGATCAGGGCCAGTTATTGGATAAAGCCCGCTGGTGGGCCCAGCGTATTGGTCCCACAGATACAGTCACTTAAATTGTTTGCTCCCCGTATCTGCCACGCTTCGGAGAGTTCCCATGCCCCGCCCCGAGACCCCCCGGCTAGCAGCTGATGCCATTATTGAATTAGTGGATCGCCCTGGTCGTCCTATTGTGCTAATTGAGCGACATAACCCTCCTTACGGTTGGGCTATTCCCGGTGGTTTCGTGGATGTAGGGGAATGTTTAGAGCGGGCAGCCGTTCGTGAAGCCCAAGAGGAAACGTCCCTGATAGTAGAGCTAGTAACTCTCCTGGGAATTTACTCTGACCCTGAGCGGGATCCTCGAGGCCATACGGTCACAGCCGTCTATGTTGCTCGAGCGCGAGGCGAACCACGCGCTGCTGACGATGCTCGTCAAGTAGCCATTCATGATCCCGATCGTCTTCCTCAACCCCTCGCTTTTGATCATGCGTTGGTGCTAGCCGACTATCGACGGTGGCGACAGACTGGAGAAGTCGCTCCTCTGCGGCCTTGACTTCAGACTGCCGTTATTCCCTCCCCACCGCTGAACGCCCTTATTTCCTACTGTTTTACCCAAGATTTATTGTCGCTAGACTATCCAGTCCTAGGCACTGAGCTCTCAGTTGCCGGTACTCCGGATTAAGACAACATGCATAAACCGACTGACTCTCCCCGCTGGTGGTGGGGAGCCCTAGGTGCTGGATTAGTAACCGGTGCCTTGGGGGGATTAGCCTTGTGGGCCCACGTTCCAGCCCTTATTCCTAGCTTAGGACCTAGTATCATCATGCAGTGTTACCTACCCTTTTCTCCTAATGCTCGCCCTTATCAGCTTATGGTTGGCCAGTTATTGGGTATCGGAGCTGGCTTGATAGCGGTATCTCTTACCGGTACCGGTCACTTGCCCTCAGAGCTGGCAAGCGGTGCTCTCTCTCCTGGTCAAGCCATGGCTGCTGTAGTGGGGGTTATGTTGACCCTACTAGCCCAAGTGGCAGCCGGGGCTATCCATCCCCCCGGAGCATCCACTGCGCTATTATTTGCGGTGGGAAGTATCCGGCCAAACTTAGAAGGGATATCAACTGTGATATGGGGGATACTCTTGGTCGGTATCTTTGGGGAAGGGGTAAGACGTTGGCAAGCAGCCAATATGCGGCGAGAGATACGGCGTACCACTACCCCAGGCCACACCGATCACCCTAAGCCTCATGACGGATAAGAAAAACGGATGTCAGTCACTGATGTCTCCCACCAAAAGTTCACCTCCCAGGGCCTGATTCGCCGGCTACTGGCCTATGCCGCTATTGGTACTTTTTTGGGAACGCTGAGCAGCGCGGCACTAACCGGACTGTGGTTGTATGGACGCTTGGAGCAGAGCCACACCGATCACCTGTTCCAGGAAGCACAGCAGGGAAATGGGGCGTTAGTGCAGTACTTAGAGCTAGTTAAGGCCGTTAGCCAGCAGATTGCCAGTCGTACCCAAGCCCGCCAGCTACTGGCCCAATATAACGCTGGTGAGTTGTCGTCCTACCAATTGCAACAATCAACCGCCCACCTACTGGAAGATGCCTTAGCGGGTTTTCCCCAAGCCTTGGGCATCACTCGTTTGGATAGCCAAGGCCGGGAAGCTGTATTGGTAGGACGCACTATTCCGGAACGTTACCGCCCGGTTGATTGGGCGGACTCTCCTGGGCCTTGGCTAGTGAGTACCATGGAGCCACCCTTAATCATGGTACGGGTACCCATTTTTCATCAGGGGCAGTTCATTGGGACTGATTTGGTTAGTTTTTCCTTGGAACCAGTGCTAGATATCCTGGCCCAGCCTAATCACCCCAACCATCAGGCCTATCTCGCTTATACCGAGAGCGGCGTGATTCGACTCCTTACCTCTGACCCAACAGCTACTGACTTAACTGGCCGATCCCGTTGGTTTGAGGCTAACCATCTCCCTCTACCCGAGCTAACGGCACTAACCCATGGGATCTATGGTCCCCTGGAACAGGCTGGTAGTTACTACGCCGTCCTGCCGGTGATTGATAACGGCTGGTACTTGATTATGGTTCACCCTCCCATTCCTCTCATCAACTTGTGGCCAGACATTGGCTGGTGGGGAGGGATTAGCCTAATGCTCTCTTCGCTGGCTGTATTGGGATTGTTGAGATTGCTACGTCCACTAGCCGGTACCTTGCTATTCCGCGCTGATACCCTGGCTGAAGAGGTCGCACGCCGGACTGCTAGTTTGCAACGCTATACCCGCTTAGTGGCAGCGCTGGGTGAGGTCACTTACGAACTTCAACTTCACCAGAAGACTATCCACTGGGACGGTGGCTATCAGACTTGGTTGGGTTATGACGCAACCAATATGGGCCACTACCTGAAAGATTGGCTACAACGGATCCACCCAGGGGACTTGGCAACCGTCATTGATGCTTTCACCCAAGCCAACCAACAGGATCGCCCACTGGATATCCGTTACCGGGTTCGCCACGCTGATGGCCACTACCTGTGGGTCCAGGAGCGGGCTATCTTTACTTATGACAGTAACGGTACTCCCCTTACCGCCCTCGGCATTATTCGGGACATTACCGCCCAGCAACAACAAGAACAGCAACTAAGGCGGGAGAAAGAGGCACTTAGGAGTTATTTAGACCAAGCAGGGGTGATGATTGCTATCGTTCGTCGTGACCGCAGCGTAGCACTTGTCAACCGGAAGACATGCCAAATGCTGGGATGGCCTGAAGCCGAGGTCGTTGGTCGAGACTGGATCGATAACTTCCTCCCGCCCAGCCACCGTCGATCCATGGGTAGAATTTTCTCCCGAGTGTTAAGTCGGGGCTTAGCCAGCATGATTGAGAAGTACGAGCACCCCCTGTTGTCGGCTACCGGTGAGGAACGCCTTGTCGCCTGGCGGGGAACGCTACTCTACGATGACGCTGGTCAACCTATCGCCATTCTCACTGCCGGGGAAGACATTACCGAACATCGCCGCTTGGAGCAGGAGTGGCAAGTTAAAGCCCAGCTTGGTGAGGAGGCTAAAAACAAGTTCGTGACCCAAATGAGTCACGAAATGCGTACTCCACTCACGGCTATCTTGGGTTTTGCTGAATTACTACGGGATAACGCGCCCCCGGCCACCCGGGACGAAGCCATCAGTGCCTTGCTCCACAGTGGTCAACATCTCCAGGGCTTGGTGGATGACGTACTTAACGTATCCAAAGCAGAGGCCGATCAACTGGCCATTACCAAGGCTCCATTAAACCCGGCAGCATTACTAGACGATTGGTACCAAACCATGGTTCCCCTCGCTCAAGCCAAAGGGTTGGAATTATCCCTGCACCGTCTAACCTCTTTGCCCGCCAGCATTTACTCTGATGCTCGCTGTTTAAGTCAGATCCTCAATAAGCTGGGGAGTAACGCCATTAAATTTACCAATCAGGGAGCTGTACGGTTATTAGTGAGCTACGACAGTACTAGTGAACATCTGATTTTGACCCTATTTGATAGCGGTATTGGTATTAGTACCACTCACCAGGAACATGTCTTTCAACCCTTCGTACAGGCAGATACCTCAGCGGCTCGTCGCTATGGAGGTACTGGCCTGGGACTTTACCTGGCCAGGGAGTTAGCTCGTCGCTTGGGAGGCGACCTTATTCTCCAAAGCCATCCCGAGGTAGGTAGTATTTTTGTTACGACTATAGCCACCAGAGAGGAGTCTCCGGCCTCCCCTGTTTCCTCTCCCCCCCAAGTGGCTGGACGCATCTTGTTAGTAGAAGATAATCGCTATAACCAACAACTTATTAGCCATCACTTGGCTAAAACCGGTGCTCAGATAGTCATAGCAGAAAACGGTGAAGAAGCACTGTCCCTAGCACTAGAAGAGGAATTCCAACTCATCTTGATGGATCTGCAAATGCCGGTAATGGATGGTTTGGAGGCAACGCGCCTGCTGCGAGATACTCTTTATCCCGGACCTATTGTTGCCCTAACCGCCCATGCCTTAGGTTTCCACCGTGAACAGGCGCTGGAAGCAGGGTGTGATCTGTCTCTTATACACATCTGAC
>CAWUNB010000165.1:0-5025 GCA_963923745.1 uncultured Thiotrichales bacterium | reverse complement strand
CGGGGTTCAATTTTTTGGTTTACCGTAACTCTTGAGTTAGAGTTAGAGCCTGAGGTTATTGATGATCTCCCAGTTAAGAATTGTCGTATATTAGTGATGGAAGACGATCCTCTACAGCTTTGCTTGTTAAGAGAGAATCTAACGTACCTGAATTGTTGTCCAACAGTAGCGGAAAATAGCGAGGTGGCACTTACTTTGCTCAATGAATCCGCTACTTGTGGTGAATCTTTTCAAGCCATCGTTGTGGATCGAGAAAAAGCACTGTTACCAGGGGGGCTATCAAAGGTATTTCTGGCAGAAAATACTAGCGGTAAAGTCATCCCGCCAGTAATTGGTCTCTGCTCCTGGCGCCGCTGTCCTGAGGGAGGGCGCCTTCAGCGAGAAGGGTTCGCTGCCAGTGTTGGTCGGCCTATCAAGCGCACCACTTTGCTGGCTGCACTAAGGCAGGTGCTGTTCCCCTGCGAATCCGCCTCGATAGAAGAGAGGGGAGCTCCCCTCTTCAATAGGTCAACTTCGGCTCAACGCATCCTCCTGGTAGAGGATAATCTCGTTAACCAAAAAGTTGCCAAGCGTATGTTGGAAAAGTTGGGTTATCGTACCCATGTGCTTGCCAATGGTGCTCAAGCGGTTGCTCACTTAGAGCTAGAATCCTACGACCTCGTATTAATGGACGTGCAAATGCCCGAAATGGACGGCATTGAGGCAACTCGGCGTATTCGGGCACGGGAGGCTTCCCTGCTCTCAAATCTTTCCTCTGGCGGGACCCATCGCTACCTGCCCATTATCGCCATGACAGCCCATGCCATGGTTAGCGACCGTCAACATTGTCTGGAGGCTGGTATGGATGATTTTGTCCCCAAACCCGTACAACGTCAGCAGTTGGTAGACACCCTAAATCGTTGGTTACCACCCCAGGAGGGTGCTACCCCTTCCGGTTCTTCTAGCAGTTCGCCAGTCGCTACCCCTGCTTCCTCAGCACCTCCGGATTTAGCTGTTTTCGATCAAAGCGATTTGATGGACCGGATGGCGGGGGACGTAGAGGTTTGCCAAGAAGTGCTGGGGCTGTTTTTGGATGATCTACCTGGACAAATGGAATCAGTCCGGCAAGCTGTTGAGGCCCAGGATGGGGATGCTATTCGTTTTCAAGCCCATACTATCAAGGGGATGTCCGCCAATGTGGGCACACCCACCTTGCGTTTAGTAGCGCAACGAATGGAGCAGTTTGCTCGAGAGGGGAGGATAGAGGAGGCCGTTATGCTCTATCCTGAGCTGGTTTATCATGGGGAGTTGGTTCTCCGAGCCCTCGCAGAATTTCTTGCCACTCTTGCTGCTAATCACTCAGAAGGGAGCTAGGCGGAATAGACAGAATCCATCTCTGTTTGGGACAATGGTGGTTCTGTTGTTCCAAGCTAAGAGGGGGTATGTGTGGCATCTGGAGGTCAGCTCACGTTGCGTTTATTCCTGTGGCACTGGGCTTACTGTTTAGGCTTGGTGTTACTGACTTACAACCCCCTCGGATACTCCTACTATCACTGGGTCACTGATGGATCGGGCGAAGTTTTCCTTAAAATGATTATGGGACTGGGGTTGTTAATCGCCTACACATTTTTGATGTGGGTGATTATTGGTTCAATCGGCAGATTGGGGCTTTTAGCAGGGGTTATTATGTGGGTATTATTAGCCCATGAGGTGATCAAGTTTTTTGCCGTCGAAGGCTCGGCTATGTACGAGTTCATCGTCTTGCTTTGCTTGTCCACCTTGCTAGCGATTGGTTTAGCCTGGCCCTACATCAACTTCCAGCTTCATGGACAAATAGAGAAGCGGTACACCTACAAGGAAAAAAAGAAGTACTGAGTGCCCATGGCATACCTGTGGCGGGGTGGGACCTTTAAATTCTCCAGGCCCTGCTGGTTCGTTGGAGAGTCTAAACAAGAAGGGACGGATTTTATGGGTTTTACCTCCAGGATTGGGTTAGGTGCCATAGGCAACGTCGTCGTTTTTCCAACCATAACGGTAGGCAATTTATGAAAATGCAAGCAAAAACAGCTTTGGGGTGGGTAGCCGGTGTGCTACTGGGGAATGCTGCAGTCGGCCCTGTCTTGGCTGGCGATGGTGTTCCGTTACCCCCAGAACGGATGACTGGCAAAGCGATGTACATCATCGGCTCGACTCTGATGAAACCCTACACAGCGGCTATTACTGAGCGAGTGAGCCGTAACGCGGCTCTGCCAGCAGCCGTTATTGTCAGTAAGGGAACGTCTCGAGGTGTTGAATCCTTTTGTGATGGCGTCGGTTTGGAAACTCCCGATGTGGTGGCAGTATCGAGACGGATGCGTACCGATGAGTTACAGCGCTGCAAAGAGCATGGGGTAACGGACATTATCGAAATCCAGGTCGGCTACGAAGCCACTGCGGTGGTATCTCGGCGGGATGACCAGGAGTACCCTCTAACGCTGCTTTCTTTCTACCGTGGTGTTGCGGCAGAACTGCCGGAGGGATATGAATTTCCCGCCAATACCGCCAAGCATTGGAAGGAAGTAGATCGTAAACTCCCTGATACTGAAATTCGGGTAGTGCTTCCTGTTCCTGCTTTAGGTGGACGGGCCTTCGTTGAAGATCGGATGTTGCAGGGAGCTTGTCGGGATATCTTTGAAATTAAAACCATCTTCGATTCCAGCGAACGAGTGAAGCAGTGCGTTAACCTTCGTAAAGATGGCCATATTGTTGAACTTGATGCCCCTTACGATGCTAACGTTGTAAAAACCATGAGCCAATCGCCTGCCGGCACTTTAGCTGTCTTGCCATTGCGTTTTGCTGCTGAGCATCCTGACGTATTAAAGATCCAGCCCATCAATGGAGTGATGCCTACAGCGCAGGCGGTTGCTAATCGTAGCTATGACTTGATCAGACCGCTTTATTACTTCGTTAAAAAGGCTCACGTGAAGAATTATCTGGGTGAAGGCCCAGTTACTGGTTTACGAGAATTCGTTACTGAAGCGACACGGGAATCTAGTCTGGGTCCCGATGGTTATCTGACCCACATGGGGGTGATGCCCTTGGATGACCAGATGCGTCAGCATGTGCGTGATTCTGCCCTAACCCTGACCACGATGGATCGCTAATGGCTTCCCTGGAGAACGCTATCATGCCTGCCAAGAAATTTGCTAAGCGCCTGGCGACCGCCGGGGTCGCTTTGATGATGACTGCGCTATCCGTCATGCCGACTGCAAGGGCTGAGGTGTCGGGAATGGGTACTATGGCCATATTACCGCCCACCGATTTGGTGCGGGATCGCCCGACCTATCTCGAGCTGGTTTTAGCTTATTCCGGTCGTGCATTGGGTGGAGCCTGGGATCTGTTCTACGACAACGTATTGGATCGCATTCTCCCGCCGAGCCCAATGTCTGTTGCCAATAATGTGACCAAAGAAGACGCTATGGAGTTATTTAAGCTCCTGAGTCTAGCTGGTTACAAGCTCAAGGAAATTGATACCCAGGTAGGGTTAATTCCTACAGTTGCCTTCAAATTTGGTCAGGTGCGGGATCTAAGTGAAGCCGATACCGACTATCTGGAAACCCGTTTGCAGGACTGGGCAGTCCGTTCCCCTGGAATGGGTACCAGCATCCAGCGCTCCATCATGGATACAGTAATCGCTATTAACAACAGTACTGATTACCACGTTTCCACCCTTAAGGTGCAATTCCTGCCCTTGCCGAAGGTCGCCTTCTCTGTATCTCCGAAGACGGGAGCCTTAGGGGAGGAGAGTAGTGCGCTGATGCGTGCTATTCAGCGCGTCGACAAGAATGTTCAGGGCGTTAGACGAGAGCTGAAGAAATAGACTCGTCTTTTCCGTTGGGTTATTTGGCGAGCCCCGGTGTTTCTCTTAATGAGGAACGCGGGGCTCGTCCGCTTCCATCGCTTGCTCTGTTGCTCCAGTGATAAACTTTTCTCGCTTACAACTACCACCACGCCGTTGCTGGTTCGGTGTAGTACTTGTGGTGGTTAGTTTCACCACAGTGGGGTTTATCTATCTCAAAAGAGAAGTTCCCCAGTTATCTTGCCTTCAATGCCCAGCGCCATCTTGGGAAGTATCTCCTTCCTCCGTGCTGGCACAGCTACGGGATCATCAGCTGGTACTCGTAGTGCTGGTACTGGAGAATATGCTGCACGGTCACCGTCCGTTTACCAGAGAGCTCAGTCTGCTAAAGGAGTTAGCTGGGAATGAGCCCTTATTGCAGGCTCCCCTAGAAGTCTTAGCTAAGTATGGAGCAACCGGTGTTGCTACTGTTATGGAATTACGAGATAGCTTTGGTCTCATTTTATTGCCCAAACTTTCACCAACTCAGGAAGCCGTAGAGCCATCCTGGATACAGAATTGGTGGAACAACGCAAAAAACCTCTCCCTTCCAGAAGTTGAGCTGGATAAGATGGACGGAAGTGGGGGAGCGAATCAGTCACTGGTTAGTTTGGCGATGGATCGTTTGACCGAAGACGATTTAGCAGGGGCTGTTGCTTTGCTAAACCGTCTCGAGGGTTTTCCGGCTACGGTGGTAGCTCGTTGGTTAGTGGAGGCCAATGCCCGTCTGGCCCTGGACGGTGCCGCTGTTGTGTTGGCTGATGTTGCTGTAGAACGCCTTGCCCGTAGGAGTGAAGGGCAGTAGCTGTTGGATTTCATCACCAATTGTCCGTTGTTTAACCATTTTCAAATTAGGGGATTAGCCGCCAATGTTGTCCACTAAAAGATTTATCCCTCTTGTGTTCAGTGTGGTCGCTTTCTTCGGAAATGGGGTGGTTGCCAACGAACTCGTTCCACCAGAGGCGATGCGTGCACTAGATGCCCTCAACCTACCATCCCGGGTAGCTACTCCAGGGGGAGGAGAAACCATGGTGCTTACTATGGAACCGGGAACACCATCGGTCGCGGGAGTAGATTGGATCGATGGTCGGGTATTTGCGGTAGGCCTTGGAGCCATTGCTGGAGCTGTCTCTTATACACATCTCCGAGCCCACGAGACCAGAGAGGAT
>CAWUNB010000164.1:0-5082 GCA_963923745.1 uncultured Thiotrichales bacterium | reverse complement strand
GATCCTCTCTGGTCTCGTGGGCTCGGAGATGTGTATAAGAGACAGCTCCTGCCCACATAGCTTCAAACACTTCTTTAGCGATTTTTCCACTAATAGTATTATCAGCAATTCGTTGAATCAGGGTTCCTAAATTGGTAGCAGTAACTGGATTTTGATTAATTTCCAACCCAGCTTTATTAATCGCCGCCGAAAAGTCACCCATAACCCAATTGGCTGCTAATTTAGCTTCTCCTTTAGCAGTTAAGACTACTGCTTCATAATAATCTGCCCATTCTCGCGCAGCAGTTAATACCGTAGCATCATAGCGAGATAAACCATACTGGTTAATAAATCGCTCCCGTTTATCATCGGGTAATTCTGGTAGATTTCTTTGCACCGTTGCTATGAAATCTGTATCCAATATCAAGGGCAATAGATCAGGATCGGGAAAATAACGATAATCATTAGCTTCTTCCTTGCCTCGCATAGAGCGAGTTTCTCCTCGATCGGGATCATATAGGCGAGTTTCTTGGACAACTTTTCTTCCACCCTCCAGTAAATCGATTTGCCGGTCAATTTCAAAATTGATGGCTCGTTCGACAAAACGGAAAGAGTTTAAATTTTTAATCTCTGCCCGTGTTCCAAAAGCGGTAGTCCCTTTAGGGCGTACTGATACATTTGCATCACAACGCAGGCTACCTTCTTGCATGTTACCATCACATATTTCCAAATAACGCACCAGAGCATGAATCTTTTTCATATAAGCTACTGCTTCCTTGGCGGAGCGAAGATCAGGCTCAGAAACGATTTCTAGCAGTGGAGTACCAGCACGATTTAAATCAATACCTGTTTGTCCCTGAAAATCTTCGTGAAGGGACTTACCAGCATCCTCCTCTAAATGGGCTCGGGTAACTCCAATGGTTTTACTACTGCCGTCTTCCAGCAGAATAGTGACTTCCCCTTTACCCACGATTGGCAATTCATATTGGCTTATTTGATACCCTTTAGGCAAATCAGGGTAGAAATAATTTTTACGGGCAAATACTGAACGCTGAGCTACCGTTGCCTTAATGGCTAACCCAAATTTGGTTGCCATGGTTACTGCTTCTTTATTTAGTACCGGTAATACTCCAGGAAGCCCTAAATCTACTGCACAAGCTTGAGTATTTGGAGGAGCACCAAAAGCAGTGGCAGCACCGGAGAAAATTTTACTCTGGGTGGATAATTGGGCGTGGATCTCAAGACCGATAACCGATTCCCATTCCATTTTATGTATCCTCATTAAAGAAAAGAAAAATAATTAACCCGCAAAACTCTCGGGAATGCGCCGTTGCCAATCGGTAACTTGCTGGTAACCGTGGGCCACATTAAGCAACTGAGCTTCAGTAAAATAGTTACCAATCAGTTGTAATCCCACCGGTCGTCCATCAACAAAACCCACTGGCAGGGAAAGACCCGGCAAGCCGGCTAAATTAACGGCAATGGTGTAGATATCTGACAGATACATCGTCACTGGATCAGCGGTCTTTTCTCCTAAATTAAATGCTACGGTAGGAGAAGTAGGTCCAACAATTAAATCTACTTCAGCAAAAGCTTGCTGGAAATCCTGGCTAATAAGGCGGCGTATCTGCTGCGCTTTCAGGTAATAGGCATCATAGTAACCAGCAGATAGAGCGTAAGTTCCTACCATAATACGGCGTTTTACCTCTGCCCCAAATCCCTCTCCCCGGGAACGGGTATAAAGATCCAATAAGTCTTTTGGTTCAGTACAACGGTGACCATAGCGCACGCCATCCAGGCGAGCTAAATTAGAGGAACACTCTGCCAACGCTAATACGTAATAGGTGGGCACGGCCAAGGGAGTATTGGGGAGGCTTACTTCTTTAATTTCTGCTCCCAATTCTCGGTAAACCTGGACAGCCTGCTGTACTACAGCGGCTACCCTGCTATCCAAGCCGCTTTCAAAATATTCTTTGGGTAATCCCAATTTCACCCCGACTAAAGAGCGCGGCAAAGTAGCTCGATAATCCGGTACTGGTTGGTCCACGCTGGTAGAGTCGCGGGGATCAAAGCCTGCCATGGCCGACAGGAGCAGGGCGCAATCTTCAGCTGTGGTAGCCATGGGCCCCCCCTGATCGAGAGAAGAAGCGTAGGCAATCATGCCGTAGCGGGAAACTCGACCGTAGGTGGGTTTAATGCCAGTAATACCGCACAGGGCTGCTGGTTGACGAATAGAACCGCCAGTATCCGTGCCTGTGGCTCCTGCCACCAAGCGTGCTGCTACCGCCGCTGCTGATCCTCCAGAAGACCCCCCTGGTACCGCCGCTAACGCCCAGGGGTTACGCACTGGGCCGTAGAAACTAGTTTCATTGGAAGACCCCATGGCAAATTCATCCATATTAGTCTTGCCCACCATGACCGCCCCAGCCTGGTTGAGGCGAGTTACCACGGTGGCGTCATAGGGGGCAATAAAAGGATCCAACATCCGGGAACCGCAGGAAGTTCGTACTCCTTGGGTGCAAAAAATATCTTTATGGGCAAAGGGTATACCTAACAAGGGACCAGTTTCCCCGGCGCTGCGTCGCCGATCGGCTGCTGCAGCCTGGGCTAAGGCAATTTCGTCGGTCACCGTGATAAAGCTATTGAGTTGGCCATCCAAACGATGGATACGTTCCAGGGTGGCACGGGTCAATTCGACGCTGCTGTACTCGCCTGCAGCGAGACCCGCAGCCAATTCAGTGAGGGTGTTGTGATACATGGAAAAGACTGTCCTTCAACAATAAACGGGAAATTGGCCCAATTCGGGATGACGGTTTTGATTGAAAAAAGGTAGCGAATTATTCGATGACCTTCGGTACGAGGTATAGCCCATCTTCTGCTTGAGGAGCGATGGTTTGGAATAAATCCCGCTGATCTTGCTCGCTGACCACATCGGGACGCAGCCGTTGTACTGCATCTAGGGGGTGTGCCATGGGTATCACACCTGAGGTATCTACCCGGTTCATCTGTTGGACCAGATCCAAAATGCTCGACAGCTCCTCGGCGTAGCGGGGAACATCTTGATCAGCGATGGCTAATCGGGCCAGATGGGCAATTCGTACCACATCCTCTCTTTGCAGTGACATCGATATCTCCTGGGGGGATTAGGGGAAGGTCAAGAATCGGAAAAGTTACCACAGCAGACCCCCACAACAGCGGTCAGATTGCTGCGGAGTGGTGATTTTACGGTAAGCCCAGGATAGCTATGCTTGATGGGTAAGACACCGCGTGCTACCGTGGAGAAGTGGCTGTTTGTCCTTAAGAGATTTGCACCGCTGCCGTTATTCACACATTGTGAACCTCAAAGAAACGAAAACGTCCCTTGGGCACTTCCCTCGACGGGACGCCTACTTAACTAGGAGAAATATCATATGTCTACCGTTACTATCGATGGCGCATCTCGTGACGTTGTGGGCACTTTAGTTGGTGAAATTACCGGTGAGCTCAGTTATCTCAGTTCTGGTAGTTCTGAAGGCGATCTTTATGCCGTGAGTGTAGTAGCTGGGCGCAGCTATACCATCGCTATGTCCGGTGATTCTTCAGCGAGCCTCTCCGGGATAGGAGTTTCAGATACTCGAATCTGGTTGTACGACGCTAGCGGTAGCTATCTGGATAACAATGATGATAGTGGTGGTACTTTTAATTCTTCGCTGAGCTTCGTTGCCGAAACAACGGGTTATTACTATTTGGATGCCCGGTCTTACTCAGATTATTACAATGGCGGTTACCGCCTTGCTTTACAAGCCCAAAACGCTGCCCCGGAACTCACTGGTACACCAGCTAGCTTGAGCGGTGCAACCGTTGGTTCTAGCTACACCATCCTGCGCTCTCAGTTGCTAACCGGCTATACCGATCCCGATGGTAGTACTTTAGTTATTGATGGCACCCCCTCTCTGTCAAATAGCGGCACCCTTGTCGCGCTGGGCAATGGCACGGGTTGGACTTATACCCCGACATCCACTGGCGCTGTCACTATCAGTTACTCCGTTTCGGATGGAACTGACACCGTTACCGGTTACACAGCGTTCAACGTGAGTCAGGCGAGTGCACCGAATGCCTTAACTATGACTCACGTTGGTTCTAACCACACTGACGAAGGTGGCGGAACTGTCTCCTATATGGTTAGCGTCAGCAACGCATTGACCTCTGGGTCTTTCAATGTCTTGCTGAGCACGGACGACAATACCGAGGGACGTTTCCTTGTCAATGGCCAAGCTTCTGATACACAGACGCTGACTTTCGATAAGGATCACTCTAGTTACACTGTTTCCGTTCAGGGACAACAGGATTACCTTAACGATAGTTCGATGTCCTACCACATCACTGCACGTGCTACGGATGGTTTGCTAGTAGCCGCCGCCTCTGGTGCTAGTGGTTGGACTTCTGCCATCAGAGATTTCAACGGGGGAGCCACTTCGAGTAGCGTGCACCTTGAAACCCTGTACAACGACGGTGATTTGGATGCCAGCGGTAATGATCGCGATGTACCTGTCTATCTAATTGGTGATGACGGTCGTCCCCGTGAAGATGCTCTGGTTGGCAATGATGGAGCAGATCGGATCTACGGTGGTTACATGATCGACGGCCTACATGGCGGCATTGGTGATGATCGCCTTTACGGAGGGTATGAAGATGACCAGTTATTCGGTGACGACGGTAACGACCAGCTGTATGGCGAACAAGACGACGATCGCCTAGTAGGTGGCAACGGCAATGATCGCATGGATGGTGGTACGGGTGCCGATACGTTGATTGGTGGCGGTGGCAATGACGTTTATTACGTTACCTTGGGCGATGACGGGCAGATTGAGGATATCGTCCTGGAAGACTCAGTGTCAGGTGGTAGCGGTAGTGATACGGTCTACATCCCGTTTCAGGTGGAGTCTTATACCGCACCAACGGGTGTTGAAATCGTGCGAATGAACGCCGGTTTCGGTAATACTGCCCTTACCGGTAACACCTCTGACAACGGCCTCTACGGTAATGCGGGTGATAACGCTGAAAGCGGTGGTGCTGGTAATGACACCGTAGACGGTGGTGCCGGTAACGATAGTCTGTTGGGTG
>CAWUNB010000163.1:0-5104 GCA_963923745.1 uncultured Thiotrichales bacterium | reverse complement strand
GTCCCCGCTGTCAATTGCACTGCGTAGAAGGTACCTAAGTTACGGCTACGAATCGCTAAGTTACCCGTCAGCTCATCAATGTAGGCAATACCCCGCGCTTTAAAGCTAACGTCGTTATTCAGCCAACTCATCAGCTCTTGGGCCGTTACTCCAGCTCTACCAGCGAGAGAGCCAGCGACGGTCACACCAACGATACCAGTGGCTACCTGACCCGGAGGAATCAGAATATTACGACCGCTATCAAAGGTGATGGTCAACTTATCGGTGGCAGCAACCCCAGTTAGATCAAAGGGCCCAGCACCGGTAGCGAACACCGCAACTCGCGCTGCTGTCGTCAGCACCGGCATCCGATGACCACGAGGACCATGGATATACAGAGAACGGGCCATCAACTTGCCATCGCGAGCTTCGTTGCAACCAGTACCCGCAGAATTAGCCGTACAACCCTCCGCAGCGGCATCCCGAAGCAAGGTAGTATGGTCAAGCAGTGCGTTGCCATTCTCTTTGTCTAGGAGCTGAATGCTCACTACAGGCGTTTCACCAGCAACAAAATACTTACCATTGTTGGGATGAGAAACGGTCATTACTACGTCAAATTCAGGGGTATTACGGGGATCGTGTGCCGTCCAATTATGGGCTTCCGTAATAGATTTACCGAAACCTGTACCTGTTGCTGGATGACAAACGGTGCAAGCAGCATCGTTATTCTGAATTCCCGCTGGGTGATTAGTTCCCGTTGTGAAATCCACATTATCATGACAGGAACCACAGGCGGCCCGGGACGGAACAGCCCGCCAATTGTTACTGGCCCGAGAAGGTGAAGATTGGTGGCACTTAGTGCAATTCTCTAAAACGGCAGGGAACCCAACTTTTTCCCAACTATGCCGAGTGTTTTGGTAGCCCCAGATAGCATATTGACCATTATCCTCCTTGGACCAAGCATCCCCATCCTCTCCAGCTACGTTGGGTAATTCGCCACCAGCGTGGATTTTGTGAACCATCACTCGCATATCTAGGGTATTGCCGCTGTGAGCGTCAGTACCCGATGGATTATGACAAGTATCACAAACCTCTACGCTAAGACGATCTCCACCGTGTCCATGAAACTCTTGGCCATGGCACTCCACACAGGCAGAAGTGGGCACTATTGTCCGCGCAGCAACCGCAGCAGCTGATCTACTAGGAACAAAATCACGGAAAGCATCCGCAGTAGGACCGGCATGCCCCCCCATCATGATGGCTACCCGATGGGTCAGACCTCGGTCATAAGTGATTGCCGTCTGAGAAACAGGAGTTACGATGGCATTAATTTTGGTGGGAAGAACGCAGGTATAAGAACCGTCACCATGATCTGTGAGGGCTCCACTGGAAACTGCGCAGGGAACGACCCCACCCCGCTCCGCTCTATTACCGCTAGGCTTGGGATAGGTATTACCAGCAGGATCCGTTGTACCGTTAACAGTCTCCACAACGTAGATATAAGGTACCCAGTTACGGATTGAAGTATTTACCGGATCCGCAACCAATTTAGAGATGTTTACATTGACCGTAGCCAAACCAGTTAGGGCGGTGTTGTCCTTTTTATGGACAGTAAAATTAACAGTTACGGTGCCATCTGCAGCCGCCGTGGCACCTGTGATTTGAGCATTAACGAAATATTTCGGATTGGTGGCAGTACTTGCGTACTCACCAGTAGAGAACAGGATGTCACTGCCGTGAATATCGGTAATCCCTACCCCGCTTGCCGAGTCGGTAGCACCCATCGCACCCGTCACCAGCAAGCTACTCCCTAGCCCTATCAAGGCAATAGCTAAGCCTCTGTGGAGCCGATTCATCATCATAGTTCCTCCCCGAATGTCGGCGCTCATTAACGCCGCTTCTGTTTCCACCCCCTGCCAGCGAACAGACCCATACCCCGGGGCAGCGATTGGGTTGGTCGTTCCCGTCCATAGGACACTCCTAACTAAGCCACCGGGGGGCGGGATTGTGACCAACCCGCCCCCCGTCTAGCCAACTAGAAGACTTAAAGATTTCCCCCTGTATTAGGGGCTAGGAACACCATGAACTTGCTGAACATCCGCCAACCGACCAGTTCCATGGCAAACCACGCAGGTCTCGGTCACATCCGCTGAACCAGCATCCAACTGGGCCTGAGTCACTGGCCTAGAGAGAGCTACGCTAGAAACTGCGCTAAGACCAATGGCACCGTTTTGCTCCATATGGGCAATGGCTAGAGTTCGGTCATGGCAGGCCGAGCAAGTAGCGGCCACTGGGCTGATATTGAGATCATCCGTTTGGTCCTTGAGGGCGTTCACGATATCAGTGGTGTCTGTCAAGCTGGGATCTGCTGTTTGGACCGTGGTGCCTAGAACACCGGTGGGCAGCGGTAAGGTATAGGTCTTAGAAGCAACGGTGTTGATATGGCAATTGTCACACCGAGATAACGCTTTAGAGCCATTGCCAGGGAACTCGACTTCACTGAAATCATTTACGCTGTTCCCGTACCCATACACCACAATACCCCCTCCCCCTGCATCGTGTACCGCCGCTTCACCTGCGGCGTGGATACGATGGATCATCGTCTTGAAATGGATGGGGACTTCCCGCTTACCATCCACTCCCACGGCAGAGAATTGGTCGTAGAGGCTATTAGTCATATGACTGGCAGGCCGCCGACTAATATCTGTAGCGCTTGAGTTATGGCAGATAACGCAAACGGCGGGCTCATCAGTACGACTCCCCCCGTGGAGGCTCAGGCTTTGATGGCAACGGTCGCAAGCCGCAATATCAACCACAGTGCGGCGAGGAGTAGTAGCGGTACCGGTTATGGCGAAGTACTTGACTGCATTCTTAACAGGAGCCCTTTCCAGCGTGTTGGTACGGGGATTAGTCAAGGCCACGCGACCTTGAACAGCGGCAACTCCAATGCCAACAGCCGTGGTGGGAATGGGGATTGTCGATGTGATGGTAAAGGTACCATCAGCATTCTTGGTCGGCGGAACAGCCGCTGTGGGCAGTGCACTGATGGAAATGGGCTGCCCCGGGAAATTTCCGCTGCCAGCGTTGTTGTAGTCAACCCGATCCCAGCCAATCAGTACCCCTAATGAACTGCCGGCGGTAGACCACTCCGCATCAGCTAAAACATCAGCTAGAACACCATCTTTAGTAACTCTGAAGGTAACTGCCGGAGCTTGGCCTGGGGCAGTGTTAACAACACCAGTAACTTCGAAGGCATACCGCTTACCCTGTTTCTCAGCAAAAATCTCGTGGCTGACGGCAACAGATCCGGCAACCCCGGTGTCGCTATGGCAAGCAACACATACAGTGTCGCTGGGGATAGCTAGGTTGCTGGGACCATGATTGGCACCCGTTGCAAAATCAACATTGTCATGACAGGAGCTACAGGCGGCTCGACTTGGCACTGTTTTCCAGTTGTCCCCTTGGGTCGTCACCTCGGCAATATTGACGTCAGCAGCCTTCAATACCGCATCACCGTTGTGACATTTGGTGCAATGACGCACATCCTGAGGATAGCCCACATTGGAAAAATCAGCGGAGCCGATCATGTAGGGAGTTCCGGCCTTCACACTGGGCAAATTGGGACCACTGTGAATTCGATGAACCATAACCTTGAAATCCACGGTAACGCCGGGAGCTACATCTGTACCCGGGTTATGGCAGGTCACACAGTACTTAGTCTCAATACGGCTACCATGGGCAGTCAATTGGCCATGACATTGATTGCAGCTATTAACGGATACAATTTCGCGGTTACGGGTGACAATTCCCCCAGAGGGGATAAAGTCATGGGTAAAATTAGCAGTGGGGAAACCGTTACCACCAAGCTGCATCGCCAGACGATGAGTCAAGCTGGCGTCATAGGAAACTACCAAGGGAGTAGTAACATGGGTTACATCTGTAGCAAAAGTGTAGGTGTAACTACCATCTCCATGGGAAATTAAGGTGGGAGTGTTACCAGCTACTGTAGTGGCAACAGGGCCTAGCCGCTCAGCAGTAGCGCGATAAACTAAGCTGTCTCCAGCACCACTAGTATTGTTGATGTAACTCTGCCAATTATCCGGTGCACCGCCGATTCCCGGCACCAACTTAACCAAGGTAAACCGTAGGCTGTTCTTCAGGAGAGTGAAAGTCGCGTCATCAGCAGGAACATAAAGCCCTGTGGGACTGACCAGCTTGAACGTCACCACTGGCCGACCTTGCATTTCTACGTTAGTAACATTGAAAGTCAGGCTGGAGGGGATGCCGCTGGTGGATGTGCCTGCGTCGGCAGAAACACCATTGCAGATAGGTTGAGAGCTGGTTACCTCGCTATCATCCAATAAACCGTTACTATTGCTATCGGTTCCTGCCTTTACCAACACTCCGCCATACTCACAGTCTGCACCACTGGCCAGAACCTGGGTACGCACTAAAGCGACAGCACCTGGGGCACCGTTGCATACAGTTCGAGTTTTTGACGCATCGATCTCTCCATCGTCTAGAATGCCGTTACCGTTCCTATCGATACCGGTGTACACCTGAATACCACCGTTAGCGCAATCAGGCACCGTGGCTACTGCCCTAGTGCGAACTACCGATGAAGCCGTCGTTGTGGCACTGCTCCCACCACTATCAGAACTTCCCCCACCACCACCACAGCCGGCGAACACACCAACACCCAATATCATTAGGACTGCAGTCAGCCCTCTATTAATTTTACCAACGTGCATATCTCTCCCTCCGAAACTAGCGCTAACAAACGCTAAACTGAACAGCATTTAAAAGTCATAACGCAGCGTCATGGCAACAGCACTAACGTTATAGTCAGGGCTGGTTTGGCTGAGGGTTAAAACTTGGGGAATAGTGTTATAGACAACATTATCTAGGGCCCAGTCCACCGAGTTAAAACGTTCATAGGTATAATGCAACCCCAGCGTTAGGTTTTGTTGCATGCGATAATTGCCATATAAGCGTAAGCTGTGCAGTCGGCCAGTGTAATCCGGTAAAGCTGTCGTTACGGCGGCACCCTGCAAGGCGATAGCACTACGAGAACGGGAATACACATAATCAAGACCACTTCGTAATTTACTGTCCATCCCAGTCC
>CAWUNB010000162.1:0-5110 GCA_963923745.1 uncultured Thiotrichales bacterium | reverse complement strand
CCCAAACTTGAACCTTCTCGGGAAGGTTTTACCGCTAATGGTAGCCCTAATTCCTGAATAACAGCATCAAAATCCGTATCAGGGGTAAGTATACGAAAGGCGGGGGTAGGTAAACCTACTCCTAACCACAGTTGCTTCGTGCGGCATTTGTCCATGCCGAGGGCCGAGCCCAACACTCCACTACCGGTATAGGTAACCCCTAGTGTGTCCAATAAGCCTTGTAGAGTACCGTCTTCGCCTCCCCGACCATGGAGCGCAATAAAGATCGGCTTATCCTTCCCAATCCGCTGCATGAGAGCGGTACAGCCAGCCGGGGTGGGTTGATAATCTAGGGTTTCTACTTGCCAGCCTGACCGCTGCAAAGCGGCCGCTACCGCACCGCCACTGCGCAAAGATACTTCCCGCTCCCCCGAATTGCCCCCCAGCAACACTAATACCTGCTTGCTCAAGCCCCTTCTCCTAACTTGTCGCCCACAATGTGGACTTCTGGTACCAGCTGAACCCCATAAAGGTGCTCTACCGTTTGCTGTACTTCTTCCAGTAGGGTCTCAATGGCTGCTGCTGTAGCACCGCCGTTATTGACAATAAAATTAGCATGGCGGGGAGAAATACAGGCTCCTCCCCGACATAAACCCTTTAAACCGCTGGCTTCAATGAGTCGCCCGGCATGATCTCCGGGAGGATTGCGAAAAGTGGAGCCGGCACTGGGTTGACCAATGGGTTGAGTGCGGGCCCGTTGATCCAGTAACGCCCGTATCCGTTGGACTCCGCTGTCATCCTTGGCAGTTTGAAAAACTAGTTCCACGCCGACAAACCACTCTTGACGAGGTGGAACAGGCCGCACTTCCCGGTAACCCACTTGGAAATCAGTCCGTTCCCGAGTCCGTACTTGTCCCTGGCGATCCACGACCTGCACTCGAACTACCCAATCCCAGGTTTGGCCACCAAAGGCACCGGCGTTGAGGGCCAATGCCCCGCCTAACGTTCCAGGAATACCGGCGAGAAATTCTCCACCCGTTAAACCCTCGCGAGGAAGTACTCGGGCCAATCGAGCACAACTCAACCCCGCTCCGGCTTGGATATGACCTTCAGAACCCACCGTCAAGTGGTCTAGCGCTCCCTGCAATAGAATTACCGTACCGCGAAATCCGCCATCCCGGACCAGTAGATTGCTTCCTAACCCTAGCCACAACAGGGGCTCGTTAGCGGGCAACTCGGCTAGAAAATCGGTTAGATCCGTCAGATCTGCTGGTCGATATAGTCGATCCGCAGGCCCTCCAACTCGCCAAGTAGTGTAACCGGCTAACGGCTCTCCCAGTCGCAATTCCCCCCGCCTAGCCATTAGGACCCCTGCCAATACCCAGGTAATCCAGCGGCCACTGCGCCGATGTCCCCTGCTCCCAAAGTCAATAAAATATCCCCATCCTGGAGCACGGTATCCAGGGTTGATGGCAATTCTGCTGCCCGGCTGACAAATACCGGATCCACCCGCCCCCGGTTACGGATAGCCCGAGCTAAGGTACGACCGTCAGCTCCAGCAATTACTGCTTCTCCAGCGGGGTAAATATCGGTAAGGAGCAAAACATCTGGCTGAGATAGAACGGCGGCAAAGTCCTCAAATAAATCCCGAGTCCGAGTGTAGCGATGGGGCTGGAAAGCCACCACAAGTCGCCGATCCGGCCATCCCCCCCGAATAGCGGCAAAAGTAGCAGCAATCTCCCGGGGGTGATGGCCGTAATCGTCCACCAGCATCACTTTTCCTCGGGGAGTAGTTATCTCGCCATAGCGTTGGAAGCGGCGGCCAATACCATCAAAGGCGGCCAAAGCCTCCACAATGGCACCATCCGCGACTCCTACTTCCCGAGCCACCGCAATAGCTGCTAAGGCATTTTGTACATTGTGGCGTCCTGGCAAATTCAGCGTGACTTCCAACCAAGGGCCACCATTAGCCCGAACCACCTGAAACCGAGTTTTGACGCCATCTTGGCGTAAATCCTCGGCCCAGAGATCTGCCCCTTTTTCCAAACCATAGGTCAATAGAGGACGAGTCACTTCTGGCAGGATACTGCGTACCCCAGGATCATCTACACAGAGTACCGCCAACCCGTAGAAGGGGAGGTGGTGTAGAAATTCCACGAAAGTATGACGCAGCCGACCAAAATCGCCGCCGTAGGTTTCCATGTGATCAGCATCGATGTTGGTGACCACCGACAACATGGGTTTGAGGTAAAGAAAAGATGCGTCGCTCTCATCAGCTTCCGCTACTAACCAGGGACTAGCCCCCAGCCGGGCATTGGTACCGGCGCTATTGAGACGCCCCCCGATGATGAAAGTGGGATCCAGTCCCCCCTGGGCCAGCAGAGATGCCACCAAGCTGGTGGTTGTGGTCTTGCCATGGGTTCCAGCAATAGCAATACCCTGACGAAAGCGCATTAATTCTGCCAACATCTCCGCTCGGGGGACCACTGGGATGCGCCGAGCCCGCGCTTCCACTACCTCTGGGTTATCCTGCTGGACAGCGCTAGATACCACCACGACATCGGCCTGTTGCAGATTACTGGCCTGATGTCCCAGACAAATTCCAGCACCCAAAGCAGCCAACCGTCGCGTCATCGCTCCTTCCCGTAGATCCGAACCGGTGACGCGATAACCCAGGTTAATCAGCACTTCGGCAATCCCTCCCATCCCCACGCCACCAATACCGACAAAATGCACGGCGCGGATCCGTCGCAGCGGAGGAGGGGTGAGGGGTAATGATTCCGGTGGATTCATGGTGATTTCCTTTGTTCTGGGGTGGGCAGCACTAACCCATCAGGGAGAAGTCATTACCGCCAGCAAATGGCAGGCAACTTCTTCGGTAGCCAAGGGTTGGGCCAAAGCCCTAGCCCGTCGGGCCATGGCAAGACGTCGCTCCGGTTCCCGTCCTAGATTGCCCAACAAACCGGCTAACCGGCGTGGGGTTAATTCTTCTTGAGGCAACAACAACGCTGCCCCCTGATCCACCAGAAAACAGGCATTGTGGGTTTGATGGTCGTCCACTGCATGGGGGAAAGGTATCAATACCGATGCCACGCCAGCAGCAGCTAATTCTGCTACCGTCAAAGCACCCGCTCGACACACCACCAGGTCCGCCCAGTGATAGGCCCCTGCCATGTCGGGCAAAAATGCCGCTACTTGGCCATCAACTCCTGCTTCTCGATAAGCCATCGTGGTTTGCTCCAGATGGCGCTCTCCGGCCTGGTGCAGCACCTGGGGACGATTTTCTGCAGGTAATAGCGCTAACGCAGCGGGTATCCCCTGATTGAGGGCCGCAGCTCCCTGACTCCCTCCCAGTATGAGCAAATGGTAGGGGCCTTCTCGCCCCGCCAGACGTTCCTCAGGTGGGGGCAAAGCGGCAATTTCTGGGCGAACCGGATTACCGGTGCACACGGCTTCTGGGTAGTTGGGGAAAGCATTAGGGAAAGCAGCTAATACCCGCTGAGCCAACCGCGCCAGCAGCCGATTGGTCAAGCCAGGAATAGAATTTTGTTCATGAATAACCAAAGGACGACCGGCTAACCAAGCCGCCAGTCCTCCGGGACCACTGGCGAATCCCCCCATCCCCAACACAGCATGGGGTGCCACCCGGGCCATGGCCTCACGGGCTTCGGCGATAGCTCGCCATAGTCGTCCCGGCGCGGTAAGCCAGTTAACAAGCCCCTTGCCCCGTAGACCGGTAACACTAATCCACTCCACTGGATAACCGGCTTGGGGGACCAAACGCGCTTCTAATCCCTGACGGGTTCCCATCCAGCTCACTTCCACTCCTTGGCGACGTAATGCATCCGCCACCGCTAAAGCGGGAAAGACATGGCCGCCTGTGCCACCAGCCATCACCAACACCCGTCGCCCTGGGGAATTCACGGTGCCTCCGGCCTAATCAGTGGTTAGTTGTTCAGTATCCTGTGGTGCGGGCCCTTTTGGCTGCAAGGCCAGCTTGGCCAAGCGCAATTCCCCTGCCGCCCGGAGTAGCACCGCGATGGCAACACAAGTCACCATGACGCTGGAGCCGCCATAACTCATTAGGGGTAAAGTTAGTCCTTTGGTGGGCAAGACCCCCATATTTACCCCTAAATTGATAAAAGCTTGCATACCGATCCACAGCCCAATTCCGTAGGCTAAATAACCCGCAAAGGGATTACCCAGACGTTCTGCCTGAACAGCTACAGCAAAAGCACGCCATACCAAGTAGCTAAACAAGCCGATGACTAGCAAGACTCCGACCAGCCCCAATTCTTCCGCCAACACGGCAAACAGAAAGTCAGTATGGGCTTCCGGTAGGTAATGAAGTTTCTGCACACTGCCACCCAAACCCACGCCAAACCACTCCCCTCGGCCAAAGGCAATCAGGGCTTGAGACAATTGGTAACCCTTGCCGTAGGAATCCGCCCAGGGATCGAGAAACGATACCAATCGATGCAAACGATAGGGCGCGACTACCGCCAAGCCCGCCAGGCCCGCCATCACCGGAATAAACAACACCACAAATTGCCAAGCCCGTACCTCTGCCAAAAACAGCAAACCCATGGCGGTGGCTAAAATAACGACTGACGTACCGAAATCCGGCTCCAGCAATAGCAAAAAAGCCAGCACGCCTAAGACCAGCAAAGGTTTTACAAACCCCCAGACAGAATGGCGCACCTCTTGGCGGCGCCGCACCAAATAGCCTGAGAGATAGACGATAGAAAACAGTTTAGCTAATTCAGAAGGCTGCACCGTCAGCGGGCCGAAACCTAGCCAACGGGTACTGCCATTCACATTACGCCCTAACCCCGGTACCAGAACCAGCATTAGCAAACCAACGCTGGCCAGCAGCAATATCGGCCCGGCCTTTTCCCAGGCACGCAGAGGGATACGCATGATGTGCCAACCCAAAAACAATCCCAGCACCACATACGCGCCCTGGCGAATGAGGAAGTGAAACGGATTACCGGCGCGATCAGCGGCCACGCTGATGGAGGCCGACCCCACCATGGCCAAGCCAAAGACCACAATGCCCAGGGCAGCGGCTAACAGGGTGGGATCGAGGGGAACCCGGACTAGCCGTAACTCATCTCGGCGCTCATTACCT
>CAWUNB010000161.1:0-5221 GCA_963923745.1 uncultured Thiotrichales bacterium | reverse complement strand
CCAACCCAGGAATAACTTCCCGAACCAACTTGGCTCCGGTAAGTCGCTCAATCCCGGCGAGTCGCCCCCAATCCGTGGGACCGACAAAAGACACCGCAATTCCGGCTGCACCGGCACGGCCAGTCCGGCCAATTCGGTGAATATAATCTTCTGCTGCCAGGGGGAGATCGTAGTTAAAAACGTGGCTAAGCCCCTTAATATCTAGCCCTCGGGATGCCACATCAGTGGCTACTAATAAGCGCAATCGACGACGGTGCATGCGCTCGACAATGCGATCCCGAGAACGCTGATCCATATCACCATGGAGAGCAGCCGCTGAGTGGCCTTGCTGAGATAGCAGACGGGCCAACCGATCCGCTTCCCGCTTAGTGGCTGTAAAAATCAGCGCTTGGGTTAACTCGTCCTGTTCCAGCCAATGCCCTAGCAACCGCTCTTTGTGCTCCAAGTCGTCGGCTTGGTGAATTCGCTGTTCAATTTTGGCGTGGCGATCTCGCGCTGCCGCCAAACGGACTGCAATCGGGTCCCGTAACAGTTCCTGGGCGATATCTAATACTCGCCCTTCCAGGGTGGCGGAAAATAGTAAAGTTTGCCGTTGGGTTGGGGTTGCGGTGGCGATGGTTCGAACTGCATCCACAAATCCCATATCCAACATCCGGTCTGCTTCATCCAGCACTAACATTTCCAGTCGAGAAAAATCGACCCGTCCCCGTTCCATGTGGTCCATCAATCGCCCCGGCGTGGCGACCAATAGATCGAGGGGTTGATCCAACAAACGCATTTGGGGGGGGTAAGGCACACCTCCCACGACGCTGCCACTCCGCAGCCGCTGGAAACGGCTGAAGGCGGCAACACTCTCAGCCACTTGGGTAGCCAATTCTCGGGTAGGAGTAAGGACCAACACACGGGGACCACGTCCCGGTTTGATCGCCGGTTTTAGTAACCGTTGTAAGGCGGGCAGTACGAAGGCAGCTGTTTTGCCAGTGCCGGTTTGCGCGGAAGCCATCAGATCCCGTCCCGCTAGAATCGGCGGGATGGCTTGGCGCTGAATATCGGTCGGCTCACTAAAGCCGCAGGCTTGGACGGCACGCAACAACGCACCGTCGAGGTTCAAAGTCTCGAAGGACAAGGCAATTCCTCGGTGTGCCTACCCCAGGCAGGCGCTAAAACGGACAGGGGTGAGGCCCGAAAGACGGGAGACCCCCCCATGGCGGGGGGCCGAGTATACGGATTCAGCAAACAGGACGCTACACAGGAACCAAGAATCTCGCAATCACCCGCACTTAGAGTCGCCGCAGGACAAACAGGTCAAGCAGCCATCCATCACCACCATCGCTTTGGTATGGCACTTACTACACAGCTGGGCTGTGGGGGGGAAGGTGTTATCATTCTCGCTTTTTGTTTCCCCAGTTCTCGTTTCGTACTCTGCTCGCTTACTGGCTATAAATTCCCGTTGATTTTCCTCTAATCCATCGCCCCGAATAAGGCCAATAAACCGTAGGTGAGAATCAATGACATCCCCAATTTCCGCGACAAGGGACGGCATATATTTCCCACCTCGCTTAAAGTAACCCCCTTTGGGATCAAAAACAGAGCGCAACTCTTCTACGAGAAAAGTCAAATCTCCTCCCTTACGAAACACAGCTGAAACAATACGAGTTAAGGCTACAATCCATTGAAAATGATCCATATTTTTAGAATTAATAAAAATTTCAAAGGGACGTCGCTGTTCGTAGGGCGTTCCCTCATTAAGAATGATGTCACTAATGGTAACGTATAACGCATGCTCTGACAGTGGTGTGCGAATTTTATAGGTAGCTCCTACAAGAACTTCTGGCCGCTCCACTTTTTCATGCATCTGCACGACCACCGTCTCTTCCGGAGCAGGGCTGGGATTATCGCTAGCAGAAGGAGATTCATCCTTTACTACAGAGTATTTGAGGATACGTTTATCAATTTTAACGGCCATTTTCTTCTCCTCCATAATACCAATAAGTAGATATTACCATTTACCGTAGTAACCTTCTTTAAGCGCATCGTACAAATTAGCTGCGCTGTGCATTTCACCATCATACTCAATTTCTTCATTACCTCTAGCTTCAATAACTGAGCCATCCTCTAAAACAAAACGGTAAACAGTAGCCGCTAGATCTTTTTCTTTTACCAATACGCCTTGGAAGTTTTCTGGGTTATAGCGGAACGTGGTACAACCCTTTAATCCCTGCTCATAGGCATAAAGATAGATACCTTTAAAATCGTCATAGGGATAATCCGTAGGCACATTAGCCGTTTTAGAGATAGAGGAATCAATCCATTTCTGAGCAGCCGCTTGAATGTCCACATGAGCTTTAGGGCTAATATCATCAGCGGTGACAAAATAATCAGGTAATTGGCCGTCGGGATGATCAGCGTAGGGCATAGCCCGAGGATTAATAAGAGCTCGATAGGCCAACAGCTCGAAAGAATAGACCTCCATCTTTTCCTTACTCTTCCTCCCTTCCCGAATAACGTTGCGGGAATAATGATGAGCAAAGCTAGGCTCGATACCGTTGCTGGCATTGTTGGCTAGAGATAAAGAAATGGTCCCGGTAGGAGCAATAGAGCTATGGTGGGTAAAACGACAACCCACTTTTTCTAATTCATCTATCAAATCAGGAGCTATATCCCTAACTTGTTGCATATAACGACTATAACGGGTGTGGAGCAACTTACCAGGCAACCGATCACCGATTTTAATACCCGCTTCGCTCATTTCTGGGCGATGATGCAGCATATCTTTAGTAATTTGAAATAATTCTTCCATAATAGGGGCTGGTCCTTTTTCTTTGGCCAGCTCTAAACCGGTGCGCCAACCCATTAAAGCCATTTCTCTGGTCACGTCTTCAGTAAATTGTAATGACTCTGGTGATCCGTAACGCAGACAAAGCATCGTCAAGGCAGAACCAAGTCCTAAATACCCCATACCATGGCGACGTTTACGAATTATTTCATCTCGTTGACCCGCTAAAGGGAGACCGTTAATTTCTACTACGTTATCTAGTAAGCGAGTAAAAATAGCCACTACTTGGCGAAATTCATCCCAATCAAATCGAGCTCGAGAAGTAAATGGTTCAATAACAAAACGGGTCAAATTAATAGAGCCCAGTAAACAAGCGCCGTAAGGGGGTAAACCTTGCTCTCCGCAGGGGTTAGTGGCCCTAATTTCTTCACACCACCAGTTATTATTTTTTTCGTTTACTTTATCGATGAGAATAAAACCTGGCTCTGCGTAATCGTAGGTCGAGGCCATAATGAGATCCCACAACCGTCGAGCAGGGACGGTGCGATATACCCGACAGGCGACTCGACCAGCATCATCTGTGAGATAACCATCACTGACGGGCCAACGCCGCCAAACAATTTTTTCTGGGTCAGTGAGATCGCTGGAGTCGGCAGAAATTTCATCCGCCATCAGCGGGAAGGCTAAAGGCCAAGGGCCATCCGCTTTCACTGCCTCCATAAATTCTTTAGTAATTAATAATGATAAATTGAACTGGCGTAACCGACCCGCTTCCCGTTTGGCACGAATAAAATCGATAACGTCGGGATGGCCCACATCAAAAGTAGCCATCTGTGCTCCTCGACGCCCACCAGCCGAGGAAACGGTGAAACACATCTTGTCGTAGATATCCATAAAGGACAGAGGACCAGAGGTATAGGCACCAGCCCCTGATACGTAGGCACCCCGAGGTCGCAGGGTACTGAACTCATAGCCAATGCCAGACCCAGCTTTCAAGGTCAAACCGGCTTCATGAACTTTAGCCAGGATGTCGTCCATGGAATCATGGATAGCGCCGGAAACGGTGCAATTGATGGTGGAAGTAGCTGGCTTGTAAGCCAACGCCCCAGCATTAGAGATAATTCGCCCGGCAGGAATAGCTCCTCGGCGTAGAGCCCATAGAAATCGTTCAAACCAGTAGTCTTGATCTGGCGCTTTCTCTACATCGGCTAGGGCACGAGCCACCCGCCGATAGGTGTCATCCATGGTGTGATCCACCACTGCCCCGTCTTTCGCTGTCAATCGGTACTTCTTTTCCCAGATGTCAGTGGAAGCGGGTTGAAAGGCGATTTCTGCCACAGTGGTGGGCACAGCTTTCAGATGGACGGGTTTCATTGGCTCGGCCCCCTAATACTATATCTTGTTGAAAGACAAATCCCTTACCATCAACAACATAGGAAAGTTTTTATAAAAAACCATTTAAATTTCAAATAGTTATTAATAAGACAATAGAAATCAAGAAGATATAAATCTCCTTTACGCTCTAGAGGCAAATCAACATATTGTGTTTGGCAGGACCGCCGATGCTATACCAAACCACCATATCACCACAAACCCCAGCCTACCCTTGAGATCGGTAGAGAAGGCCCCCATCTAGTGGACAGAGGCCTCTTAGTCGTACTAATTCATTCACTAGACAACCTTTCTTAAGTCACGCTGAGGAGAAACGATCATGCCTACCTTGCGCTACGACCCCTGGGCTGCCATGACTCAAGTCCAGGATGAAATGAATAAACTTTTTGGACGGTTATCTGCTAGAGATGAGGAAAATGGCACGGTGGTTACTGCAGATTGGGTACCAGCGGTGGATATCAAAGAAGAACCCGGTCGTTTCCTGTTGCGTGCTGATGTCCCAGGTGTGGAGCTCAAAGATATTGAACTTACTCTGGAAGCGGGGGTGCTCACTCTGAGGGGAGTTCGCCCCTATCCAGTCGCTGCAGAAGGACAAGACTACAAGCGCACTGAATGTCCCCGGGGGGTGTTCTATCGGCGTTTTGCTCTACCCGACGCAGTGGATAGTGACGGTGTTACCGCTCGTTGCAGCAATGGGGTATTGGATATCTCTATCCCCAAACATGAACGGCTTCAACCTCGTAAAATCACCGTGGAGTGATCGCTCCGATAATCCCAGGATTCGCCGTGCAGACTGTTTTGCCTCAGGGTAGTCCACTACCCCCAGCCCTTTTTCTCATGGGCCCTACTGCTTCTGGAAAAACGGACTTGGCCCTCAGTCTGGTACGGCGATTACCCTGCGACGTTATCAGCGTTGATTCCACCATGGTTTATCGGGGAATGGATATTGGCAGTGCCAAGCCGAGCCAAGTTATCCAGCAAGAAACGCCCCACCGCCTTATTGATATCCGGGATCCAGCCTGTCTCTTATACACATCTGACGCTGCCGACGAT
>CAWUNB010000160.1:0-5225 GCA_963923745.1 uncultured Thiotrichales bacterium | reverse complement strand
AGAGCCGGTTGATCAAGCGCTTGTAAGGTAAATTGGATAGGGTTATTGGGTTTAGGCAATTTGGCCGGATCCGCTTGAATCCGAGTAGGGAACTCGCCTACTTGTCCGGCGGGTACCGTGACTTCCTGGCTGGAAACGATAGTTAAACCGTCCATACCTTCCACACCCAATTTAAAGGTATGGGAGAAGTCATCCATGTTAATCACCCGAATCATAAAACTATTTTCCAGAAGGCCATCTGCTGTTTCAGTATAAAGGGACATCCTATCGCGAATAATGTCCACTTTGACGGGGATACGTTGCATGACAACGCCTGTCATTCCAATTATCAAAATAGACAGTAAGGCCGCATAAACCCATACCCGAGGACGTAGCACCCGAGTTGGTTTCCCTTCCATCGCATTCTGGGTGGAATAGCGCACTAATCCTTTAGGTGAATTTATTTTCTCCATGACCTGATCACAGACATCAAGACAAGCGGCACAAGCGATGCACTGGTACTGCAAACCATTCCGAATATCGATGCCCACCGGACAAACCTGAACACACAGGGTGCAATCAACACAATCCCCTAAATCAGTCCCCTTAGCGTTACTTCCTTTGCGGCGTGCCCCACGGGGCTCACCCCGCTTATCATCATAAGAAATGATGAGGGTATCATCGTCGAACATCGCACTTTGGAAACGAGCGTAGGGGCACATATAAATGCACACCTGCTCCCGCATAAAACCTGCATTCAAATAGGTAGCCAGCCCATAAAAAAACACCCAAAACGTCTCCCAGGGACCGGTACTAAAAGTAACCAGCGATCTAGTTAAATCGTGAATGGGGGTAAAATAACCAACAAAGGTATAACCGGTGTACAAAGAAAAGAGCAATAGCGCAGCATGTTTTCCAAGTTTTCGTAGAATTTTTTCTTTAGTCCATGAGGATTTATCCAGCTTTATCGCTTGCGCACGATCCCCCTCAAATAAGCGATCAATCCATATAAAAACTTCGGTCCATACGGTTTGGGGACAAGCATAACCACACCACAACCGTCCCCCTAAAGTGGTAAAGAAAAATAGCGAAAACGCTAAAATAGCCATTAGCATGGTGACCAAAAAGAAATCTTGTGGCCACAAGGTCAAACCAAATAGATAAAATTTTCGGGCGGGCAAATCGAAAAGCAGTGCCTGCCGCTGTCCCCAAGATATCCAAGGAAGACCATAAAAAAGACCCAATAAAGCGAATACAGCAATAATGCGCCATCGAGCAAAGAAACCCTGGACGCCACGAACATAAATCTTTTGATGCTTTTGGTACATGACGTCTTGAACAGGTTCAGCGTCCTGATCTTTGCGGTGTGTTTCGTTAGGTATGCTCATAGTATGCTCCCAGAGGATGAGTCACGAAACGTGAAAAAGCCGTAACACATCGAAGCGGCAAAGATAGCGGGACAACCTGTAAGGAGAAACGACGTACGTCAAGCCCCGCTAGGGAAAAAAAGCCCGCGACAGGGTTACTGAGAAATATTGAAACTCACTCCAACCAAATACGGCTTACTGTTTCTGTGGGATAGTGGTGCCGTAAAAAAAGCCGGGGCCACAAGGCCCCGGCGATTATAAGCGGAAAAATACCGCCTGGGGTTACTTATTAGACAGGCTGTAAACGTAGGCCGCTAACAAGTGAACCTTAGCTTCCCCTAAGAAGGCCGAGAAAGACGGCATCCGGTTGTTGAAGCCATTGGTAATAGACTTGCGAATAGCTGGGTCACTGGCACCATGGAGCCAAATACCATCCGTCAAGTTCGGGGCCCCCATCATTTGGTTACCCTTACCATCCGGACCATGGCAGGCCGTGCAGTAGGTCGTGAAAGTCACCTTGCCGGCTGCGGCCTTGGTCGCATCGGCTTTACGGCCAGACAAGGTCTGGACGTAGTTAGCGACTTCCTCCACGCCCTGCTCACCCAACACCGGTCCCCAGTTGGGCATCACGCCTAACCGTCCACCCATAATGGTGGTTTTGATGGTGTCCGGCTCCCCGCCATACAGCCAATCCTTGTCAGTCAGGTTCGGGAAGTGGGTAGCCCCTTGGGCCGTGGTCCCGTGGCATGACGCGCAATAAGTCAGGAACAACCGCTGTCCCATCTTATTGGCTTCCGGATCCTTGGCGACCACTTTCAGGTCTACTTTCAAGTACTTATTAAATTTCTCAGCGTACTGAGCGTCATAGTCCTTGCTTTCGGCATCGAACTGATTGGCCGCAGTCCAGCCTAACAATCCTGGAAATTTCCCTAATAACGGATACAAAGCGGCATAAGAAACACCGAAGACGATGGTGATATAGAACAAATACAACCACCAACGCGGCAAGGGATTATTCAGCTCCCGAATGCCGTCCCATTCATGGTGCATGGGCTTACCTTCGGCCACTTCATTGGGCCGGGGTCTGCCTGTCCACCACACTAACCAATAACAGGCAGCAATATTGCCCAGGGTTAGAACGATAATCCACCAACTCCAAAACTCAGGCATGACGGTTCTCCTTAGGGGCGGACGTGGTTTCAGCCAAATCGTCCGTCAGGGGCAGCATGGCCGCCTCTTGGAATACCCTGTTACGTTTGCTACTCCAGGCCCACACCCAGATCCCGATGAATAGGACCATGGCAACGACCGTATAGACCTGATGATAGACCACGAAAAAATCTTTCATGGGTTCTATCTCGTAGCGGGCAAGACGGTACCTAAACCTTGCAGGTAGGCAATCAAAGCCTCCAACTCGGTCTTACCCTTCACTTGGGCCGGCCCCTCTTCGATTTCCTTCGCGGTATACAACTCACACTTGGGGCAAGTCAGCCTACTCAGGGTATTCATGGCCTCCATCTTCTTCGAGGTCAGAGCACCATCCAGAACAGTCTGCTCCAGCCAGGGGAAGCCCGGCATGTTGGACTCTGGTACCACGTCCCGAGGATTATTGAGGTGAGCCCGATGCCAGTCGTCACTGTAGCGACCACCTACCCGAGCGATATCTGGACCGGTACGCTTAGAACCCCACTGGAAAGGATGGTCATAAACATACTCACCCGCCAAAGAGTAATGGCCATAACGCTCGGTTTCTGCCCGGAAGGGACGAATCATCTGGGAATGGCACAGATAGCAGCCTTCCCGAACGTATACATCCCGCCCCTCTAAACGCAGAGCACTGTAGGGCTTCAACCCTTTAACGGGTTCTACGGTAGAACCCATATCTCCCCCTGACAGGAAGAACAAGGGCACGATTTCCACCAAGCCACCGATGCTGATGACCAGCAGAATCATCAACGCCATCCAGCCGACATTTTTTTCAACGACTTCATGACTCATGACAGGCTGCTCCCTTTAGTGGGCGGGGTGGGCGTCAAGCACAGGCACCACCGCCGGATCGACTGCCTTGACACCGGCAACCGTCTTCCAGACGTTATAGGCCATGACGAACATGCCTGAGAGGTACAACAAGCCACCCGCAGCGCGGAGGACATAGAACGGATACATGGCTTGGAGGGATTCGACGAAGCTATAAGTTAGCGTACCGTCGTCATTTACCGCACGCCACATCAGCCCCTGCATCACGCCGGAGATCCACATGGCCACGATGTAGAGCACCACACCGATGGTGGCAATCCAGAAATGCACTTCCAGTAACTTGGAGCTGTACATTTTCTCTTTGCCGAACAGCTTGGGAATCATGGCGTAAAGGGAGCCAATAGACACCAAGCCGACCCAGCCTAGAGCACCGGAGTGCACGTGACCCACGGTCCAGTCGGTGTAATGGGACAGGGCGTTGACGGTCTTAATGGCCATCATCGGGCCTTCAAAGGTAGACATACCGTAGAAGGACAGGGAGACCACCAGGAAGCGCAGGATGGGGTCGTTACGCAACTTATGCCAGGCACCGGACAGAGTCATGATGCCGTTAATCATGCCACCCCAAGAGGGGGCTAACAGGATTAGGGAGAAGACCATACCGGCGGATTGGGTCCAATCCGGCAACGCCGTGTAATGAAGGTGATGGGGACCGGCCCACATATAGGTGGAGATCAGCGCCCAGAAGTGCACGACTGATAGGCGATAGGAGTAAACCGGACGACCCGCCTGCTTGGGCACGAAGTAATACATCATTCCCAAGAAAGCCGCAGTTAGGAAGAAGCCTACCGCATTGTGGCCGTACCACCACTGCACCATGGCATCCACCGCGCCGGGATAAACCGAGTAGGACTTCCACAGGCTAACCGGTAGTTCAGCGTTATTGCCCAAGTGCAATACGGCGATGGTCAGAATGAAAGCGCCGTAGAACCAATTGGCCACGTAGATGTGAGGGGTCTTACGCTTCATGATGGTGCCAAAAAACACTATCGCGTAGGTCACCCAGACCAAGGTGATTAGGATATCGATAGGCCATTCCAGCTCGGCATACTCTTTGCTGCTGGTGATGCCCAGGGGCAAGGTAATGGCGGCAGACAGAATGACCAGTTGCCAACCCCAGAAGGTGAAGGCCGCTAACCCGTCTGAGAATAACCGGGTATGACAGGTACGTTGCACCACGTAGTAGGAGGTGGCAAACAACGCGGAACCACCGAAGGCAAAGATAACGGCATTGGTATGCAGGGGGCGCAACCGGCTGAATGTCAGCCAGGGAATATCAAAATTAAGGGCCGGAAACGCCAGTTCAGAGGCAATAAAAACGCCGACAGCCATGCCGACGATGCCCCACACCACAGCCATGATGGCGAACTGGCGCACGACCTTGTAGTTGTACGTGGTCTGCGTGTCCATTAGGACTCCTCTACTTTAGTTACGTTGGTCAAAGCGGATGGGTACGTCACTGACCGTCCTGGTTATCTTCCTTGCTTGATTCCTTCATGAAGTAGTAAGTGTAGAAAACGGCCATACCGATAGTGAAGAAAATGACGATCATGCTCAGCAGCCCAATCCAGTTGCCGAACAGCAACTTCATCCACAGGTCCATCGGGAATCTCCTCTTTGGGAAGTGTGGTCCAGTGTCACGGGGGCCCAAGGGTATCGGGGGGGCGGCCCCATTGCCCCACAACCGTTAACTGTATGACGGAACCTTAGACGGGGTCAAAGCCGCAATAACTGTGTGAAATCACCTAATCTTCCAGTATGACCCAGGCTATAACCAAGAAAACAATCTCCATTGTACGGGAAATAATCAATGCTCCGCCGAATAACTAAAATACCCAGCGC
>CAWUNB010000159.1:0-5248 GCA_963923745.1 uncultured Thiotrichales bacterium | reverse complement strand
TACACAAGGAGTATCGTCGGCAGCGTCAGATGTGTATAAGAGACAGTGCCTGCCCCAGGTTATCCAGCAGCTACAGCAAAACGGCTGGCCTCAACTCCAGAAGAGCCAGTTGCGAGTGGAGTCACCACCAACTCAACCCCTCCTACCCCGCCGTGCTGTAATGTCAGCCCAAGTGGGAAAGTTGTTAGAGCACGTAGCTGAAAGCTGCGGTGATCCAGTGTTGGCCGCTGCATGGCGGCGACTGGCTGGTCATGCCAACTCTAAACCAAGGCCGGCTGGAGGTAAGCGAGGGGAGCCTGGCGAGCGTCCTCGAAAGTGACAATCTCCCAGGCTTCACTGTCAGCCATGATAGCCCGCAGCAAACAGTTGTTCAGAGCGTGACCGGACTTATAGCCGCTAAACGCACCAATTAAGCCATGACCCAGCAGATAGAGGTCCCCAACGGCATCAAGGACCTTATGCTTGACAAATTCATCCTCATAACGCAAACCATCTTCGTTAAGGACCCGGTAGTCATCCACAACAACAGCGTTATCTAAGCTCCCACCTAACGCCAAGTTATTTTCCCTTAGCTGCTCGATATCCCGCATAAAACCAAAAGTACGGGCTCTGCTTACTTCTTTGACAAAGGAGGTAGAAGAAAAGTCAATGGTGGCTTCCTGAGTGCGCCCCTTAAAGGCTGGGTGGTCAAAATCAATGGTAAACGAGACTTTAAAACCGTTATAGGGTTTGAAAGAGGCCCATTTATCTCCGTCTTGTACAGTGATGGCACGTTTTATCCGAATAAAACGCTTAGATCGGTTCTGTTCTTCAATGCCTGCGGATTGCAAGAGAAACACGAAAGGACCAGCGCTACCATCCATAATGGGTACTTCCGGGGCACTGAGATCTATGTAGGCATTATCAATACCCAATCCAGCCAAAGCTGATAGCAGATGCTCAACGGTAGAAACCCGAGCCTCCCCCTTAACCAGGGTAGTGGATAAACGAGTATCACCCACGTATTCCGTACGGGCAGGAATTTCAACTGGAGTGGGCAAATCAACTCGCCGAAACACAATTCCAGTATCTGCGGCGGCGGGGCGCAGGGTCATATAGACCTTTTCGCCGGTATGGAGACCAACGCCAGTGGCGCGGATCACGTTTTTCAACGTGCGTTGCCTTATCATTTTCTCCCCACTCTCCAATCTATCTACCAATCTATAGTTGCCGCCTACCCCGTTACGGGGCGTTAGCCCGTCCACCAACATGGTTTTCGATATTAGCTTGCACTAATTAATCGCGACAAGACATTTCTTGCAATGCAGCGCAACCCAAGGGTAGGCACAGGCCTCACCCTCGGGTATGAGAGATCTAATCGGTCTTACGGCGCAGGAAGGCAGGGATATCCAGATAATCTACCCCATCCCCCCGTTGTTCATTGCGGCGGTCTATCGCCGGGCGATCATAAGTGCTGTTACCGTACCGACCACCATCCCCCCCCATTCCTGCCTGGGTACGCACCACCCGCAGATCCGGTCGGGGTTCCATGCGTTGCCCTGCATTGTGATTCTCTTGACCGAGTCCGGTTGCAACCACGGTTACCTGGATTTCGTCGGTCAGATCATTATTGATGGCTGTACCCAGCACTACTGCTGCGTTTTCCGACGCATATTCTTTGATGATGCTACCCACTTCATTAAACTCGGACAGAGACAAATCTGGGCCAGCGGTGATACCCACTAATACTCCTCGGGCTCCTCGCAAATTGATGTCTTCCAGCAGAGGACTAGCGACAGCTGCTTCAGCCGCTACTTGGGCACGATTATCTCCCGTCCCACGCCCTGTCCCCATCATGGCAATTCCCATTTCCTTCATTACGGTGCGCACATCGGCAAAGTCAACATTAATAAGACCAGGACGAGTGATGAGGTCGGCAATCCCCTGTACTGCCTCTAGCAGCACGTTATTAGCCGCCTTAAAGGCTTCTAATAAACTGACATTCTTGCCTAATACGGTAAGCAATTTTTCATTAGGAATGGTAATAAGGGAGTCCACATATTGAGTAAGAGACCGAACTCCTTCATTGGCTGCTTCCATACGTTTCCTTCCCTCAAAAGGAAACGGCTTGGTTACTACAGCAACAGTCAGGATACCCATTTCTCTAGCCAATTGGGCAACCACCGGTGCTGCACCTGTACCAGTTCCTCCCCCCATACCGGCGGTGATAAATAGCATATCCGCGCCTTGGATAACCTCGATAATACGATCCTTATCTTCTTGGGCTGATAGTTTACCGACTTCAGGGTTCGCGCCTGCGCCCAATCCTTTGGTTATATTGCCACCAATTTGTAGCAAAGTCGGGGCTGACAGATTTTTAAGAGCTTGGGCATCGGTGTTAGCACAAATGAAATCAACGCCATCCACGTTGGAGGACATCATGTGCTGAACAGTATTGCCACCGCCTCCCCCCACCCCTATAACCTTAATCACAGCATTCTGTTTGTGAGAATCCATTAATTCAAACATGGTTAGCTCTACCTTTCGATTATCGTAACAGCGTGATTGGGACCAGTTATCACTTTTCTACCCCCTGGCTAAGGGAAAATTAATTACTAAAAATTGCCCTTAAGCCATATCTTTAAGCGTTCCCACTTGCTGCGAATCTCCCCTCCACCTGGGCTAGAATCCACCTTGGCAACCGCTCGTGCTCCAGCACCAAAAATAACTAGACCTACTGCAGTAGCATAGGCCGGATTGGACAGTCGCTCCTCCTGACCAGTAAAACCTTGGGGTAGTCCTAAACGTACTGGGATGTTAGGAAATACTTGTTCCGCCAGCTCTATTATTCCAGGAAGACGGGCTGTACCACCGGTAATAACTAGACCCGCTGGTAACCGATCATAATAACCACTGAGTCCCAATTCCTCCCGAACAAAATACAACAACTCCTCAATACGACAGCGCACCACATCTGCTAATGTTTGGGGAGATAATTGACGGGGAGGACGATCTCCGATGGTTGGAACTTCAATGGGAGGTTCATCGGGTTTAGGAGGCATTGCAGAAACATAAGCATGTTTTACTTTCAGTTCTTCTGCATTTTGAATAGAAATATGCTGATGAGCAGCAATGTCCCCAGTGGCCTGATCCCCTGCAATTGGAATAACTGCTGTATGAATAATTGATCCATCGATGAATATCGCAATATCTGTAGTTCCTGCCCCAATATCAACTAAGCATACTCCAAGACTTTTTTCTTCAGCAGTGAGTACGCTACAGCTAGAGGCTATTTGATTGAGAACAAGATCATCAACATCCAATTCACAACGTTGAACACACTTAGCAATATTTTCCGCCGCACTAATAGCACTGGTAATAATATGAACTTTTACCTCTAAACGTACCCCGGACATACCAACGGGGTCGTGAATACCATCCTGCCTGTCAATAATAAAAGTTTGGGGTATAATTTGCAGAATTTTCCGATCAGGTGGAATAATAATCGCCTGAGCAGCTTCCACTACTCGTCGCATATCATCTGAAGTAACTTCGCCATCTTGAATAGCAGCCATACCATGAGAATTTATACCGGCAATATGGATACCGCTAATACCGGTATAGGCTGAATGAATTTGACAACCGGATTGCCGTTCTGCTTCTCTTATTGCCTGCTGAATGCTATTGACAGTGGCGTCAATATTAATTACCCCTCCCTTACGCATTCCCTGGGAAGGCTGAATGCCCACACCAAGGATCTCAGCCCTACCGTCCACATCCACTTCACCAACAATAGCGGCAACCTTAGACGTGCCGACATCAAGGGCAACGATAAGTCGTTTCTCTGCTTTCCTAGACATAGGTTAAATACTCAGCCTCGAAATTATGTTGGGGTTTTCCAGCCTACCGCGAAACCATTGGAATAACGCAGGTCGATTCGCAAGATGCGCTCAGCCTGGGCAGCAAGAGCTGATGGGTAGATTCGTAAAAAACGCTCCAACCGATTGTCTAAATCTGTTCGTCCCAGTAATAAACGAATGCCGTTACTCAGCCCGACAGTCCAAGCCCGCCGGGGATCTAACTGCAGGGAATGTACTTTCAACCCCAACGGAGCGAACAACCTATTCAGTTGATTAAGGTGGTTGAGCATATCCAAAGCACTGCCCTCTGGCCCCCCCACTTCTGGTAAATCCTGGGGAAAAGTCGCGACATCCGGATAAAAAACTTTCCCCTGCTTGTTAACCAGTCCCATGGGCTGGTCCTGGGGAGTCCAGCGGGCCTCAGGTTCTTGCTCCGTTATGGTGATTCGCAAGGTACCCGGCCACAGTCGCCGCACCTGGGCATCAGCAACCCAGGGAAGGGTAGTAGCTGCCTGCCGCACATTATGAACATCCACTTGCAAGAATCCCCCGGTCGCAGCCGGGGTGACCGCTTGTTCGATAGCGGCTGGCTCCAAGTGGGCCAAGGGCCCTACTACTCTCACCGCAGTGACAGGTAACGTCATGGGGTTAGCTAACATACGGATCGCGGTGCTTAATCCCCAAGTAACTAACGCCACCAATGTCAGCTCCAAGAGTATCCACCAAGGGAAATCCCGCAACAGGGAATAGCGCCGCTGGTTACGGTTAGTGCGGCGGCTCCGCAAACTACTATTCCCTGACCGAAGAGGAACACCTAAGCCGTGGCCTCCCACATAGCCGGGCAATACGGAGGGTGCTCCCCGTCTCCCGCCATCAGTCACGATGGGAACAATCACCCGCTATCTCCAGAATACGCACCACCAGCTCTTCAAAGGCGATTCCCGCTGCCCGAGCGGCCATGGGCACCAAACTATGATCCGTCATGCCTGGTGCAGTATTAACTTCCAGTAACCAGGGATGACCTGCTCCATCCACCATAACATCTACCCGTCCCCAGCCACCACAACCCAGCGCCTTGAAGGCTTGCTGTGCTAACGCTTGCATGGCCTGCTCTTCATCTGCTGATAAACCACAAGGCACTCGGTAGATAGTATCATTGGCTTGGTATTTGGCGTGGTAATCGTAGAAACCACCAGGTACTTCCAAACCGATAACCGGTAGCGGTCTATCTCCCAACAAGGCAACTGTATACTCTCGCCCCGTTATCCACTGCTCAGCAATGACCTCTGGATCTAAAGCTGCCGCCCGGGTATAGGCTTCCCGCAGAGCCGCGCCGCTAACCACTCGGGTAACCCCCAAACTTGAACCTTCTCGGGAAGGTTTTACCGCTAATGGTAGCCCTAATTCCT
>CAWUNB010000158.1:0-5256 GCA_963923745.1 uncultured Thiotrichales bacterium | reverse complement strand
TTGACAGCGCCATTTCATTCATTAAGTGGCCACATTCGGAGCAGACTTTACTCGTTGGCGCGAATCGGTCGATAACAATTACCTTTCGACCATACCACTGGGCTTTATATTCTAACTGACGGCGAATTTCCGCCATTCCCACATCACCGATAGCCCTCGCTAGGTGATGGTTTTTCATCATTCGAGATCGCCATCGCAGTATAGCCTGGTAAATACCTATGGATTATTTAAAACGCCCATTGGCCGGCTGTCGCTGGCTACTGGCAGGACGAGTTCAGGGTGTGGGTTTTCGCCCATTTGTTTACCGCTTGGCTCAAACCCTGGAACTAGCTGGTTGGGTGCAGAACTGCAACGGCTTGGTGGAAGTATGGGCATGGGGTACGGCAACAGCATTGGAAACCTTTGCCCAAAGACTGTTAACCCAGGCACCTCCCCTCGCCCGCCCTACCCTCCACCGTACAGAATGGCTCACACCACCAGCAGTGGTGGCTGCCCAAAAAATCCTTCAGGAGATGGGGTTCGAGATTTCTGCTTTTACCATCCGCCCTAGTGCCCTTCAGGGGGAAGCCCGTATCCACGTTCCTCCCGATTACTACGCCTGCCCCGACTGTGTGAGGGAACTATTTGATCCAGCGGATCGCCGCTACCGCTACCCCTTTATCAACTGTACCCAATGTGGTCCTCGCTACACCCTAATTGAACGGCTCCCCTATGATCGGCCCAATACTACCCTTGCAAACTTCCCCCTTTGCCCGACGTGTCAGCAGCAATATCACAACCCTGCTGATCGACGGTTCCATGCCCAACCCCTCGCCTGCCCCACCTGTGGTCCCCAATTGACCTATCATCAACTGGGCCAACCGCCCCTCCGTGACTCTAGTTTAGCCCTAGCAGCCTGTGTCACTGGGTTGCGCCAGGGCCAAGTAATAGCCGTTAAGGGGGTTGGGGGCTATCACCTGATGTGTGATGCCAACGATAGCTCTGCTATTGCCCGGTTACGGGCTCGCAAACCCCGCCCCCATAAGCCATTGGCAGTGATGGTGCCGGAAACGGGCTCGGATGGTTTAGCTTGGGTTCGCCGTTTAGCTCGGTTACGGCCGGAAGAAGAAAATCAGCTACGGGATCCAATGCGCCCCATTTGCCTGCTGACCCGTCATCCCGATGCCCCGTTAGATCCGGCCATTGCGCCAGAATTAACGGAAGTGGGCCTGATGTTGCCCTACAGTCCGCTACATCACTTGTTGCTTGAGGAATTAGATCGGCCCTTAGTAGCCACTTCCGCCAATCTCAGCGGTGAACCCGTGCTTACGGAAGGAGAAGAGGTGGAGGAGCGGTTGGGCCAAGTGGCCGACGCTTTTTTGCACCATAACCGCCCTATTTGTCGGCCAGCCGACGATAGCATATGGCGTTATAACGGAGGCACCCTGCGTCCTTTACGGCTAGGACGGGGAGCGGCCCCCCTAGAGCTAACCGTCCCGCTGTCTTTCAAGGAACCCTTACTGGCCGTAGGGGGGCAGCTCAAAACCACCATTGCCCTCGCTTGGGAAAATCGGCTGGTGCTATCTCCCCACGTTGGCGATCTGGGTACTGTTCGCAGCCAATTGGTTTTTGAACGACTGGTAACAGATTTACCCGCCCTCTACGGAGTTACACCTAAGCGGGTGATTTGTGATGCCCATCCTGATTACCGCAATAGCCGATGGGCTCAGCAAAGTTCTTTGCCAGTGACCACGGTCTATCACCACTTTGCCCATGCCTCCGGGTTGGTGGGAGAAGCCTTGCTGGCGGGAGTGGTAACTGATTTGGAAGAGCCTTGGTTAGTATTTACCTGGGACGGGACTGGTCTAGGACAGGACGGTACCTTGTGGGGGGGGGAAGCCCTATGGGGATGGCCCGGTCACTGGCAACGGGTTGCCAGTTTTCGCCCGTTTCGCCTCCCCGGTGGCGAGCGGGCCGGTCGAGAACCCTGGCGATCAGCAGCAGCATTGCTGTGGGAAACCGGGGAAACCCAAGTTGCTCCTGGAACAGAACTAGCTCGTCACGCCTGGGAACGGGGGCTTAACTGCCCGTCGTCCACTGCAGTCGGTCGGCTATTTGATGGTCTAGCAGCCCTGATGGGCTTGGTAAAGGAAGCCACTTTTGAAGGTCAAGGTCCGCTGTATTTAGAAGCCTTGGCCGGTAACCAACCCACAGCAGCAAATCGGATCCGCTTACCGCTGGCTCAGGATGCCAATGGTCTTTGGCGTAGTGATTGGCAACCATTGCTCACCCTAGCCCGAGATACCCACCACACTCTTCCTCAACGGGCAGTGGATATTCACGCTGCCTTAGCTAATGTCTTGGTGGATCAAACCCTGGCTGTGGATTTTGCCGTTAAGCGGGTAGGATTATGCGGTGGAGTATTTCAGAATCACCGATTAACGACTCTGGCCCAACAACAGTTGCAAGCAGCTGGCTTTCAAGTGTTTCTACCGGAGCGATTGCCGGTTAATGATGGTGGGATTTCTTTTGGTCAAATAATAGAAGCAAGGCCAAATTTATACTGAGACCGTTTTAGTTTTTAGTTTCCCCCGTCCTTCGACTCCATTCAGAGAATTGAATCTATCTGCCCGTAAAAATGGGCCATAAGCCGGGGAAAATTAGCAAAAGTGACTACTGCCCACGATACCATTGCTGCAATTGCCACTGCTCCTGGTCGAGGAGCAGTAGGTATCCTTCGTCTTTCTGGACCTGCAACCCGTCCTATCGCCCAAGCTCTACTAGGGGGGCAACGCTTACCTCGTCCTCGTCGCGCAGTCCTTCGCGCCTTTCTTGATAGTACAGGTCAACTCCTTGACGAGGGTTTGGTACTGTTCTTCCCCGCCCCCCATTCCTATACCGGGGAAGACGTAGTAGAGCTCCAGGGCCATGGCGGCCCAGTAGTCCTGGATCAATTGCTGTCTGCTGCTTTGGCCCTAGGGGCTCGATTGGCTCGTCCCGGGGAATTTAGCGAGCGGGCTTTTCTCAATGGCCGGATGGATCTGGCCCAAGCAGAAGCAGTGGCTGACCTTATCGATGCCGCTTCAACCGCAGCTGCTCGTGGAGCGCTACGCTCCCTCCAAGGTGAGTTCTCTCAACAAGTCCATGGACTAGTAGCAAAGCTCACCGCATTGCGAATTTATGTAGAAGCAGCCATCGACTTTCCCGATGAGGAATTAGATTTACTAGCCAACGGCCAAGTATCTGCCCAATTAGCGGATCTGTTGCTGCGGTTGGACACTTTGCGGGGAGCTACTCACCAAGGGACTCTGCTGCGGGATGGTATGACGGTAGTCATCACTGGCCAACCAAATGTGGGTAAATCCAGTTTACTCAATCGGTTAGCTCGTCGGGAATCCGCCATCGTTACCCCAATTCCGGGAACAACTCGAGACGTGCTGCGAGAAACTATCGCCCTGGATGGTCTTCCCCTCCATCTGGTAGATACCGCTGGGCTGCGGAATAGTGTCGATCCAGTGGAACAAGAAGGCATTCGGCGAGCCTGGGTTGAAGTAGCTCGAGCTGATCGGATTTTGTTGATAGTCGATGATCGAGACCTGCCTCAGACAGGCATTGCCCTTACAACCAGCTACGACCTTCCACTTCAGGATCAGGCAATTTACCAACGATTCCCCTCTGATTGTCCCCTTACTTTAGTCCGGAATAAAGCCGATCTCACCAGTCGCCCTGTGGGTTTGAGTCAAGGGGCTCTCGGCCCAGAGGTAACCCTTTCTGCAGAAAACGGCGAGGGACTTAACGCCCTAGTGGAACATCTGAAGGACGGTATAGGCTATACCGGTGGAGGAGAAGGCAATTTCACCGCTCGCCGCCGTCACCTAGAGGCACTAACAGCAGCCACCTACCATCTGCGGGAAGCTAACGCAGTCCTGGTTCAGCAAAGTGGGTCAGAGTTGCTGGCTGAAGAATTACGGCTGGCCCAAGATAGACTGGGAGAAATTACTGGAAAAATCACTGCTGATGACTTACTTGGTAAGATCTTCGGAGAATTTTGTATAGGGAAATGAGCTAAAAAATCTCAGCTAGCAGGAAACTTGAGTAGTTATCGATTTAGCAAGCCAGTGACAACCGGGATGGATAGCTCATGTGGTCTTCTGTTTCTGCAATTTCCGTTGGTGCTGCCCTTGGCGCTTTGCTGCGTTGGCAGCTTGGCGTTAAGTTCAATGTCCTCTTCCCGACTATCCCTCCTGGTACCCTCTTCGCTAACATCATTGGTGGTTATATTATCGGTCTTGCCATAGGCTATTTTTCCCAGACGCCGGGAATCCCGCCTGAGTGGCGACTGTTTATCGTCACTGGTTTTTGCGGTGGGCTGACCACTTTCTCAACCTTCTCGGCGGAAGTCGTTGGCTTGCTTCAAACAGGACGCCTAACCATGGCATTGACAGCCATCGCTATCCACGTTACCGGATCTCTGCTGGCTACATTGGCAGGTTTAGCGTCTTGGCAACAGCTAAAATTAATGTAAGCAGTAAGTATTAACAGATTTTTTCACAGAAATAGGAATTATTTCATGAGATTAACTTTACTATTAACACTCTTAGTCAGCTCGCCAATATGGGCTTCACTCAATGATATTTTTCCCGCTGACTACACTCCACTGCCTTCCGGAACAATAGTTGCCACTGGGTACTTTTATGATAAATCGGCCCGAGGGCCATATGCTGCAGGAAAAGAAATTGCCCACTGGCAGTGGTAGCGTAGATAACACTGTCTTTCGCTTAGCACGCTACGGTGAAATTAATGGTATGCCAGTTGCCGGTACAGCCGTTATTTCTTATGGCCAGCAAAAGATAACAGGTGATGGTATTCCAGAAAGTTATAATCGGGAAGCTTCCGGAGAAGGTGACCTCGGACTTCATGCTGTTATTTGGCCAATTAATGATCCACTGGCTAATAATTTTCTTGCTATACATGCTGCATGGATTTTACCTACTGGGCAGTATCAAAGTAGCAATTTCTTAAATATTGGTGAGAACAGACACCGAGGTTCATTATCTTTTGGGTGGATTCACAGTTTAGGTGAACCATGGACGGCTGAAGTGATCGGAGAGCTGGGCTGGTATGGCGCAAATGATGACTTCGGAAGTACTAGAAAAACGCAGCGGATGGAAGAAACTTATTCTGCGACGACCTACCTGCGCTATGGTTTTGGTGCCGGGAAAGAAGCCTATCTCTGTCTCTTATACACATCTCCGAGCCCACGAGACCAGAGAGGAT